>JACRLA010000339.1 GCA_016215145.1 Chloroflexota bacterium | reverse complement strand
TGGTGGTGATGGCGTTATTGTATCTTTTCGGCGGCAGCGTCGGCAATGTTTTTTCTAATATCATGTTCAGTATTTAGTTGTGTATCTATTTGCCTCATCATGCGATGAGGCTTTTTATTCTGTTGACTGTTAAATCTTTGGCAACCATTCACCTCCCCGCCCGCTCTGTTCTTAGGCGTCCTGCGCCATTCATCCTCCTCTTGTTCTTTTGGATGATCTCGATCTGGAATCTGGATCGGATCCCCATTGTGCATCCCGATGAACCGTGGATACTCTCGCCGGGCTATAAACTTTTCACCCAAGGCATCTATGGTTCCGATCTATTCGCCGGTTTCAACGGCATGGAGTATATCTACTTTGAATTTATGCCGTTGATGTCGTTGCTGCAAGGCGCAGGCGCAGTGTTCTTCGGCGTAGGCGTGATGCAAATGCGGATCATCCCGGTGATGCTCGGCGCGATCACTCTCGCCCTCAGTTTTGCTTTTGCCCGCCGAATCGCAACTACGACGACGGGTGCGCTGACGATGTTTTTGTTGTTGTTTTGGCAATGGGCGACGAGCGGCACCCGGCTCTTTGGCAGTGGCATCCCTTTGATCGATCTGGCGCGGGTAGCGCGCTACGATATTTTGGTTGCGCCTTTGGGGTTAAGCACACTCCTGATGTGGATGCACGCCCGCCGCACACACGCTTGGCGTTTTTATTTTCTGAGCGGACTGCTCGCCGGATTCGCCGGAATGGCTCATCTGTACGGCGCATTTTGGATCGCGGCATTAGTGATTGTCCACCTGCTCGATCACTGGTGGTTCGAGCGGCGCACGCTGTTTCGGGCAACGGGTCTCATCATCGGCGGCGCAGGGGTGGTGTGGTTGGCGTGGATCGCGGTTGCGCTGTTGAACTGGAATTATTTTGTCGGGCAAACAACTCAATATGGAGATCGGTTCAATGTCTTCAACGGCGCTTTCTATCTGCAAAATTTAGCGTTGGAAGGTCAGCGCTACAACTTGGGCATACGCAACCTTCAATCGTTAATGCGGATCGGCTTGTGGATGTTGGTAGGCGGTGTGCCGATTGCCACGGTGTGGGTCATCACCAAAGCGGCGCGCGATCAATATCGTAAAGCGCTATGGTTGTTAGTCCCAAGCATTTTGTTTCCGATTCTGTTTGCCTTGTTGATTCGAGTAAAAACATTTAATTATCTGGTGAGCGTTGCGCCGTTTTACGCGCTCATGGTCGCTTGGTGCATCGTCACGCTCTTCAATACCGGGCGCGGCGCGCGCCTCGCCGTCATCCTGATCCTGACTATCAGCGCATTACAAAGCGCGTGGAGTATCGGCACCATGCAGTTTTTTGCGAACCGGCATGGGCGAGACACCCAAGTTTTTTATCAGCAATTGCGGCAAGTCACGCCGCCGCAAGGTCGCATACTGGGCGCGCCGCAGTACTGGCTGGCGATGCCACAACGAGATTATCGCGCGGCGGTCTTGCCATTCTTTCTCTCTAACCCACGCCTCAACCAACACCCTCTCGAATTTGAAGAGGCATTGACGCAAATTAAACCGGACATCGTTTTTATTGATGCCCACATCACCGACATCTCGGACAACTACGGCGATCACTTGCGCGGCACGCGCCAAACTCCGTTGCGAAACTTTCTACTAAAACACAACGCGCGACTCGTCGCCAAGATCGCCGATAACTACGGCGAACCTTTTTTCATCTATCAACTCGATTGGTGAAGAGTTCGTTTATACTTACTGCACTATGAGGCAGAAACGGCGACAATCTGCTTGATGAAGATCGCTTCGTCAATCAGCTTGCCCCCGATTCTTGAACGCAATGACCACCCTACCGGAATTACAAGAACACGCGGGCTTTCAATTTAAAGATGAAAGTTTATTGCGGCGCGCGCTGACTCACCGTTCCTATATCAACGAACACCCCGACGTAACCTTTGACAATGAGCGGCTTGAGTTTTTAGGCGACGTGGTCTTATCGTTTGTGATCACCACAATGCTCTACAACCGCTTCCCCGAAATGCAAGAGGGACAACTCACGCGGCTGCGATCCTCGTTGGTACGCACCGAACAACTCGCCACCTTCGCCCAAGAATGGGAACTGGGAACGGTCATGCACTTGGGCAAAGGCGAGATTAAAGGCGGCGGGCAGACTCGCGTGCCATTGTTGTGCGACGCCTTTGAGGCAGTCATCGGCGCTATGTATCTCGATCAAGGAATTGTCAAGACGCAGGAATTTTTGGAGAAATTATTTTTGCCGTTGGCGGCTGAACTGATTCATGAACAGGCAACGGTGGACGCCAAAAGTTTTCTGCAAGAGTGGGCGCAGGAACATTTAAATCAAACGCCGTATTACGTCACCACACACGCCACAGGTCCCGATCACGAAAAGACTTTTACGGTCGAGGTTCATATCCGCGAAGAGACACACGGAGTCGGCACGGGCAACACAAAACAAACGGCGGAGCAAGAAGCGGCAAGGAGTGCGCTGAAAAAGTTTGGAGTGTTGTAGGTTGTTGGGTGGTTTGAAATTTGGAGTTTGGGATTTTTGGATTTGGATTCTTAGATGACAAAGCGATTATTAATTACCGGCGGCTCTGGTTATTTGGGCGCGCGGCTCACACAGCTTGCGGATGCCGCCAACTACGACACTCACCCCACTTTTTTTTCTGCACCCATCACCCATCGCCGCGCCATTCAACTTGATCTGCGCGATAAAAATAAAGTGGATCAAACGATCGGCGATCTCAAACCCGATCTGATCATCCATCAAGCCGTGTCGAATCGAAACGACGACCATGTTGCCGCCATCGTGCCTGCCGCCCGCCACATCGTGGACGCCGCTATTGATCACCACATCCGCCTGATTCACGTTTCAACCGATTTGGTTTTCGATGGAGAGACTCCGCCGTACAGCGAAGAGTCGGCAGCCGCGGCCGTGAACGCCTACGGCGCAGCGAAAGCTTACGCCGATGGTTTCATCATCAGCGCCATGCCCGAAGCATTGATCGTCCTCCCATCACTGATATACGGCTTCGATCCGATTGATAAACAAACGGCGTGGCTGATAGATGGAATCAAAAAAAAGCAGACGGTGAAATTATTTGTAGATGAATATCGCTGCCCGATATGGGTAGATAACTTGGCGCAAGCATT
>JACRLA010000338.1 GCA_016215145.1 Chloroflexota bacterium | reverse complement strand
TCCCGATTCCGTCGTCGGCACGATGGGTGAAGCCAAGACCGATATTCTTAATGAGGGGACGGTGCAAGTGGGCAACGAATTGTGGTCTGCCGAATCCGATGAAACAATCGCGGCAGGCACAAAAGTAACCGTCGTCCAG
This sequence comes from Chloroflexota bacterium, assembly GCA_016215145.1. Taxonomy (GTDB): domain Bacteria; phylum Chloroflexota; class Anaerolineae; order Anaerolineales; family VGOW01; genus VGOW01. The sequence goes on along the minus strand of JACRLA010000338.1, from coordinate 5,313 downwards.
CGCAATGGATTAAAATTGAAAGTGAAGAAACGATAACGTATCGCATATCGCGCATCGTGTAACGGAATACGCATCACGCATCACGCATCACGTATCACGTATCACGCATCACGCATCACGTATCACGCATCACGCATCACATATCACATACCCACTTCAAGGAGACCCTCTATGTCACAAGCTCTTCTCGCTTCAATCTTTCCTCTTTTGTGCTTCGCGTTGATCGCTTTGGCAATTGTCGCTGTCGTCGTCGCCAACTCGATCCGCATCATGCCCGAATATCAACGGTTGGTCATCTTCCGTTTAGGGCGCAGCCGCGGCACGCATGGACCGGGTGTTGTGTTGTTGTGGCCCTTCATTGACACCGGCGTGAAGGTAGACCTGCGTGAACAGGTGCGCGAAGTGCCGCATCAAACATCCATCACCAAAGACAACGCGCCGATCTCCATTGACTTCTTGTGGTATTACAAAGTTGTTGATGGCGAGCAAAGCATCATCCAAGTAGGCAACTTTGAAATGGCGGCAGCCGGTATCGCCACCACCACTCTTCGTTCCGTCATCGGCGGCATCGCGCTGGATGAAGTGTTGTCGCAACGTGAACACATCAACCAGACCTTGCGCGTCAAACTCGACGAGATCACCGAGCGTTGGGGCGTTAAAGTGACCAACGTCGAAATCCGCGAGATCATCCCGCCGCGCGACGTACAAGACGCCATGAACAAGCAATTGGCGGCAGAACGCACGCGACGCGCGCTCGTCACCCAATCCACCGGTGAACGCGAAGCGGCGATCAACGTTGCCGAAGGTCAGAAGCAAGCGGCAATCTTAGCGGCGGAGGGTGAGCGGCAATCGAACATTCTGCGCGCCGAAGGCGATAAACAATCGCAACTACTCCGCGCCGAAGGTTTTTCGATGGCACTCAACCAGATCTTCTCGGTGGCGCAAAACGTGGATGGCAAGACCATGTCGTTGCAATATCTGGAAACACTTAAATCCATTGGCGCGAGTCCTTCGACGAAATACATTTTCCCGATGGAGTTCACAAGTTTGTTAAGCGGATTCGTCGGCAAGAAAGAATGATCGCAAATTATGAGGGCGGAATTACGAACGCTTCGCGTGAAGCTGCTTCACCCGAAGCGTTCATAATTCTTAACTCATCCTTCTTCTCCGATCTCGTCGCGGCTCACCAACTCCAACAAGCGTGCTTCGGGCGTGAGGCATGGGGCTATCTCGATCTAATCTCCATGTTTCTCACGCCGGGGCTGGTGCGCCTCAAAGCGGTGATGGGGGATCGGCTAATCGGTTTTGTCATCGGCGACCCCAATCACTGGGAGCGAGTCGGCTGGATCGCTACGATCTGCGTTCATCCCGATTACCGCCAGCGCGGGATCGGCGCAGCCTTGTTAGCAAAATGCGAGGAGAAGTTGCGCGAATCGAAAATCAAATTAACCGTGCGCGCTTCAAACACGACGGCGATCTCGTTGTACCGCAGACAAGGTTACGAGCAAGTAGGAATTTGGCAGAGATATTACGCGGGCGGTGAAGACGGGGTGGTGATGGAGAAGAACAGAAGTTAGAGGTTGGAAGTTGGAAAAAGGGATCGCGTTTGATCTCCTTCTTACGGTCTTTCACTTGATGCACAGCGAAACCCCACATTGTTATACACACCATCGGGGCGATTGTTGAAGTGGCGCACAGAAACGCGCACTTCGGCTTTCCTCGCCGCCCACGAACTGGAGCGTAAAGCGTGAATGCCCACCGACAAAGGCGGCGGCACGGTGGGGTTGTAGAGCAGAGGGAAGTAAGACGAATAATAAAAATCCTCGACCCACTCGATCACATTCCCCGACATATCCAACGCGCTATACGGACTCGCCCCATTCGGATACGATCCAACTTTCGTCGTGTCGCCCACAAGCAAATCGTAATTCAACAATGTGTTGTTCGGCGCATCGTTGCCCCACGGATACAAACGCGCATCCACCCCACGCGCCGCTTTCTCCCACTCGTTCTCGCTCGGCAATCGGCGCCCGGCCCACTTGCAATACGCGCTCGCCTGATCCCAACTTAACCAGATCAGCGGATAGTCAGCGTAAACAACATTCACATAATAATCGGGGCGCGTCGGCGACGAGGTGATGCTTAACTTGCTGCACCCACCCGCCTCCACACACAACTGATACTGCTGGTTCGTCACTTCCGTTTTGTCAATCCAATAATCCGGCAACTTAACTTTGTGGCGCGGCTTCTCACTATCCGACGCTTCAAGATCATTATCGTTCGAGCCCATTTCGAATTCTCCGGCAGGAACAAAGACCAACGGCATGTTATCTTTTTTAGATATAGCAGTTGATCCGATCACGGGAACGGACGTGAGTGTTGGAATGGGAGTCGGTTGAGGAGAGGGACTCGGTGATGCCGCCATGGGCGCGGTGGCTAACGGAACCAAAGTCGCCAAGGGTGAGGGCGCGGGAGCGGTTGGCGGTGTCACCGTGTTCGCAGATGCGGCGATCACTGTTGGCGTGCTTGCATTCGATCCACCCATCGCACTCACCCACCCAAATCCAACGAGCAACAACACCACCACAGCCGCCACACCGATCAGCGCAAGTTGAACGGGGAACTCACGATGTGATCCGCTTAAGGCGATCTCGACTTGCTCGTGACGTTGTTTGGCGCGACCCAACGCTTTACGCATCTCGCGGATGGTGGCGTAGCGACCTTCGGGGCGCGGGGTGATGGCGCGTAAAATTATTTGCGCGGTGGGCAGCGTGATCTCTGGGTTGTGTTTGCGCGGCGATGAAAATTCTGGCGCGTGATCGGTCAGCAGGGTGAACAACACTGCCGCCGCTGAAAACACATCGGCGCGTTGATCGTCACCGCCTTCGGGCGCAATAAAAAGTGATCGCTCACCATCGGAGAGCGGCGCAACTTCGGTCAGACCCGCGCCAAAAATTTTTAGCTCGTTATCTGAATTGATCCATAAATACGATGGGGCAAAGCCGCCGCGACAGATGGGCAAGTTGAGGGCGTGGACGTAATCAAAAGCAGAAAGAATCTGACGCATGAGAGGGAGGGCATCATCTTCTTTGATCTTTCCGGTGCGGCGCAAACGCGCGTGCAATGTTTCGCCTTCGGGAGATTCGAGAATGGCGTAGAAGTAAGTGCTGTCTTTGAAATGATCGTAAATCAGTGGAAGGTTGGGATGATGATGTGAGGCGAGGGCTTCGGCTTCGCGTTCAAAGCGCGCGGCTTCGTCCCCTTCGGCAATTTTAACTAAGCACGAGCGATTCTCAATTGTGTCGTAGGCTTTGTAAACGTTGAGGACTTCGGGCGTAAACGGGTCTTCAAGGCGATAACGCTCGCGCAATACATGACCGGAGGAAAGCATGAGAGGATTATACAGGAGATAAAATATCAAATCTCAAAATCCCAAATCCCAAAAACCCAAATCTCAAACTTCAAACATCCAACTTCCAATCTCTAATCTCCAACTTCCAACTTCTAACTTCCATCTTTCAACGTCGCTAAAAACTTCTTGTCGTCCTCACTCAAGCTCGCGCTCGCTAAAAGATCGGGGCGCTTCTGCAACGTGCGGCGCAAGGCTTGTTGGCGGCGCCACTTGGCGATCTTAGCGTGATCGCCTGATTGCAAAATTTCGGGGACAGCCCAGCCGCGAAATTCAGGCGGGCGCGTGTAATGCGGGTATTCAAGCAACCCCGTCGCAAACGAATCTTCACTTGCGGCGTTCTCCGCGCCCAGCACATTGGGAATATAACGGGCAATAGCGTCCACCATGATCATCGCCGGAAGTTCGCCGCCCGTCAGCACATAATCTCCGATTGAAATTTCGTCGGTGACGAGATGTTCGCGCACGCGCTCATCCACGCCCTCGTATCGTCCGCAGATCAACATCAACTGTTCGTGCTGAGCAAGTTCTTTAGCGATCTCCTGATTGAATGTTCGACCTAAAGGTGAAAGCAAAATGATCGGCGTTTGCTGATGGCTGACGGCTGATGGCTCATTGCTCACCGCTTCTACCGCCGCAAAGATCGGTTCGGCTTTCATCACCATGCCGCCGCCGCCACCGTAAGGGGCATCGTCGGTGACGTGATGTTTGTCGGTGGTGTAGGCGCGAATATCGTACAGATGGACGGAGATCAAATTCGCTTGTTGAGCGCGTTTAAGAATGCTCTCATCCAAGTAGGAGTTGAACATGGAGGGGAAGAGGGTGAAGATGTGGATGTGCATAGTTGGAGATTGGAGATTAGAGATTGGAGATTAAATTGATTACGCAGGAGATTGTAGCATGGGGATATGCTAGAATGATCACGGTTGATTAAAGCGATGAACAATTTACATCTTTTCGACAAACCTAAACAAATTGAAAAACAATTTAAGGCGGATGCCGATATTGTCCTACATCATGGCGATGTGAAAGACTTCATCGCAACTGTGCCGAACAACTCAGTGAGTTTGATCGTCACATCACCACCCTACAATCTTGGCAAAGATTACGAATCTCGGGTTTCGATTGAAAGTTATTTACAAACTCAAGAGGAGATCATCAAGGAACTTTATCGAGTCTTGAAAAACGATGGAAGCTTATGCTGGCAAGTAGGCAACTTCGTTGATAACGGCGAAGTCTTTCCGCTTGACATTCTTTATTACAACATCTTCAAAAAGTCTGGTCTATTTTTGCGTAATCGAATCATTTGGCGTTTTGGTCATGGGCTTCATGCTTCAAAAAGATTTTCGGGACGATACGAAACGATCTTGTGGTTCACCAAAAGCAAAGATTACGTATTCAACTTAGATTCTGTTCGTGTGCCATCAAAATATCCCGGCAAACTTCACTATAAGGGTCCCAATAAAGGTAAACCGTCTGGAAACCCTAATGGCAAAAACCCTTCTGATATTTGGGAAGTCGTATTGAAGGATTGGGAAGAAGAAGTGTGGGATATTCCTAACGTGAAGTCGAATCATCCCGAAAAAACCTCCCACCCGTGCCAATATCCTGTCGAATTAATTGAGCGATGTGTTCTTGCACTCACGAATGAGGGAGATTGGGTTTTTGATCCCTTTGCAGGCGTGGGCAGTTCTATGATCGCGTCAATTATGCACAATCGAAAAGCAATAGGATGTGAAAAAGAAAAAGACTATGTTAACGCTACCCGTAAACGTATCGAGTCTTACTTCAATGGCACGCTAAAGACTCGACCACTTGGCACACCCGTATTTGTGCCAACAGGTAGAGAAAAAGTCTCTCAAATTCCAGATGAATGGAAAACAGAATTGCCGCAGAAGCGATTG
>JACRLA010000346.1 GCA_016215145.1 Chloroflexota bacterium | reverse complement strand
TATTTAAACGAGTCATTGAAGATCAACGAACCACTTGTCCAAAAGATAAGGAAGAGCGCCAACACAAAACCGAAATCGCCGACGCGGTTGACCACAAACGCTTTGCGCCCGGCGCGCGCATTGCCCACGCCGTTTGCACCTTTATCGAACCAAAAGCCGATGAGCAGATACGAACACAAGCCCACGCCTTCCCAACCGAGGAAGAGCATGAGGTAATTGTTGCCGCCCACGAGGAACAGCATCATGACGATAAATAAATTGAGGTAAATGAAGAAGCGATGGAAACGCTCGTCGCCTTTCATGTAGCCGATGGCGTAAACGTGAATCAGCGTGCCAACGCCTGTGACCAACAACATCATCGTCACCGAAAGCGTGTCCACCTGAAACGCCCACGGAATTTTGAGCGTGCCGATGACGATCCATTCGGCGAGGGTGACGGTGGTTGCGTGGAACTTGTCGAGGAACAAACCGACGAACTGCAACACGGCGATCACAAACGCCAAGCCCGACATGAGCGAAGCGATGATGCCCGCCCACGGGTCGCCCAATCGTTTGCCGACGAGCATGTTGAGGATCACGCCGAATAATGGGAAGACGACGATCAACGGAACAAGAGCTGATAACGAGAACGCAGTAGATGAGTCGTGCATTGCTAACCTTTTAGTTGATGCACTTGATCAACATCAATCGAGTGTTTATTTTTGAATATCGCCACAATCAGCGCCAAGCCCACGGCAACTTCGGCGGCGGCTACCGTCATCACGAAGAAAACAAAAACCTGCCCCGACATCGCCGCCGCGCTGACCGTATTGCCAGTTTGAAAGGCGCGGGCAAACGCCACAAAAGCGAGATTCGCCGAGTTCAACATTAACTCCACCGACATGAAAACAATAATCGCGTTGCGGCGAATCAAAACCCCAACAACGCCAATGGTGAAGAGTATTGCCGAGAGAAGGATGTAGTAAGAAGTGGGAACCATTTTAGTAATTAGTAATTGGTAATTAGGTTTTGGTGGGGCGGCGCGGCAAGAGTTTGGCTTTCTCTTCTTTGGTCAACACAATCGCGCCGATCATAGCGACGAGAAGCAAGAACGATGTGACTTCAAAGGGAAACAAGTAAGTAGTAAATAGTAATTTGCCAAGTTCAAACGGGCTGCCGAATGCGCTGATCATTTGATCCGAAAGTGGTAGGGGAGCAGATACAGAACCACGCGACACAATCGCAAAGGCGGCAACCCCTAAGAGAACCAAGCCCAAGAGGATCGCCAATGGTTGTTGCCAGGGGATGTCGGTTTGCGGCTGTCGCAATTTATCCGCGCCGAGCAACATAATCACAAATAAGAACAGCACCATGATCGCGCCCGCATAGACCGTCACTTGCACCATCGCGATGAACGGCGCATTGAGCATCAGATAAAACACCGAGACCACCGCAAAGTTCAAAATGAGGAACAGCGCAGAGTAGATAGCGTTGTCACTCAACAGCATCGCTAACGCGGCGAGGACGGCAATGGTAGCAAGAACGAGGAAGATGATGAGGTCGAGAGTCATAGCGGGTCTTTCATCTCCGGCACCGATCGTGTGAACACACCCGGCTCTACTTTCTGCGGCGTATCGGGTTTGCCGTCGGGCGACGGGACGATCAATTTATCTTTAGTGAAGATCGCATCACGCCGCGAGGTATACGAAAGTTCATAATGACCTTCTAACACAATCGCTTCGGTGGGACAGGCATCTTCACAATAACCGCAGAAGATACAGCGCAGATAATTGATCTCGTAGACGCGCGCGTAACGCTCGCCCGGCGAGAAACGTTGATCGTCCGTGTTCTCCGCCGCTTCGACGAAGATAGCATCCGCCGGACACGCCGCCGCGCACAACGAGCAACCGATACACTTCTCTAAACCGTTGTCGTAGCGTTTGAGCTCGTGCCGCCCTTTGTATCGCTCATGCACGTCGCGTTTTTGTTCGGGATATTGAATGGTCACCGGCTCTTCAAACATGTGCCTGAGAGTCGTGCCCATACCTTTGGCAAGTTCAAACATAATCTCTAATCCTTAATCAGATTTCGGGTTTTTGAAGAAACCTGAAATCTCCGCTCTCTTAACCCGCAATCGCCATGAACACAGCCGTAATGGCAATGCTCGCCAACGCCAACGGCAGCATCACCTTCCAACCAAAGCGCATCAATTGATCGTAACGCAAGCGCGGCAGTGTGGCACGAATCCACAACATGCAGAACAAAAAGAAGATCGTCTTCGCGCTGAAGTAGATCACGCCCAAGATGCCCGCGAGCCACGACGGCACATCGTTGAGGAAGGGTCCCAAGTAACCGCCGAAGAACAACGCTGTCGCAATCGCGCTGACTGCAACCATCTTGATATATTCCGCCATGAAGAACAGCGCGAACTTCATCCCCGAATATTCTGTGTGATAGCCCGCCGTCAATTCTTGTTCGGCTTCGGGCATGTCAAACGGCGCACGATTCACTTCGGCGAGGATAGCGAGCAAGAAAACTATTGCGCCAATCGGCTGGGTGACCACGTTCCATAATTTTTCTTGCGAGAGGGTGATCCTTTGTAAGCTCATCGAACCGGCAACCAACACCGGTCCCACCATTGCCAAGCCCATCGAAATTTCGTAACTCACCATCTGCGCCGATGAACGCATACCGCCGAGCAGGGCATATTTATTATTCGACGACCAACCGGCTAGCACAATGCCATACACCGCAATAGAAGCAATAGAGGTGATGAACAAAATACCCACGTTGACATCGCTCACCGCGAGCGGAACTTTGTAGCACGCGCCCCACTCAAATGGAATTGAAAGTGTGGCGGGTAAACAAATATCAACCGCAGGACCGAACGGCACGACGGCTAAAATCACCAGCGCCGGTATCACCGTGATAATAGGCGCGAGGATGAACAGGACTCGATCCGCTTCTGCCGGAATCAGTTCTTCTTTTAGAAAAAGTTTGATGCCGTCGGCAACAGGCTGGAAAAAACCAAACGGTCCCACGCGATTCGGTCCGATACGCACTTGCATCCACGCCACCACTTTGCGCTCGGCAAGAGTCATGTAAGCGAATGACGTGAGCAAAACGCCAATCAGAATTCCGCTTTTGATCGCGGCAGCGATGCTGACTTCGATGAGAGTCTTTAATTCCATTTGTAATTCGCAGATCGTAATTGGTAATTAGTAATTACTACTTACTATTTACTAATTACTTCTTGATCGTCACTCCCGACACTCGGTTAAGATTCACGCCCAAACTCTGCGGCACCAGCACCACGCCTTCGGGCGCGCGGCCATTCACATGCGCCATCACCTTCGCCTCATCCCCGTTCATCGCCAACGTGATCGTTTCGCCATCTTTGATTCCCAACTTCGCCGCATCCGCCGAATTTATTTCGGCAAATGCTTGCGGCACGCGCGGATGCATCAAGAACGAGCGCGCGAACGTTGTGCCGTGATCGTAAAGCAGAGTGACCGGCACGGCGATCATGCCATTTAATTTTTCGGGCTTCGACTCAGGGGACGCCGCCACCACGCCCTCCCCGCGATCGGTGGCAGACGGATACTGCACGCCAAGACCGGTGGTGTTTTCAAAAGCATTGCCGCCGTAATACAAATCAATGCCGCCTACATCCGGAAACTGTTTTTCAACTTTCGCCAACGCCTGATAGGTGATGCCCGCATAGTGATTCACGCTGCGAGCGATCTCGTTCATCACTAACGATGGCGACGCTTTCACTTTACCCTGCCCGCACTTCTCGCCAACGGACGCGAAAATTTGCCAATCGGCTTTGCCCTGCCCCAACGGCGGAACCGCGCGATAGTATCTTTGCACTCGCCGCTCGCCGTTAGTGAACGTGCCTTCGCGTTCAAGGAACGATTGCGCCGGCAACACCACATCGGCGGCTTTCGCGGTGGCCGTGAGGAACAATTCAGAGACAACGGTGAAATCGGCGTAGGGCAGAGTCTCACCATCGCCCACCAAGTCCGCGCCAGCGATCCACAACAAGGCGCGCTCTGGAATCGGTTCGGTTGTCGGGCGCACGCCCATATCCCACGCGCCCTGATCGTTGGCGTGTTGCCATACGGCGATCAAACCATTATTCACTTTACCGGTGTGACGCGTGTTGATCAAAAGATTGGCGCAGGCTTGCGCTAACGCTTTGGAAGCACCGAGATCGAGTCCATCACTGCCATACATCACCACAAGATTTTCAGAACCTTTGACAGCGTCGGTGAGACCGTCAACCGCATTCACCTCATCGCCATACTTGTAGGTGATCTTCTTCTTGGCATACTTATCAATCTTAGTTGAACGCGCATTGACCATGATCAGATTCGCGCCGCGCTCACTCGCCTGTTTAACTCGCAACCACCAGATGGGTGCTTCTTCCTCAAGATCAGAAGCAACAACCACAATCGTCGTGCCTCTACCCATTGCGCTGAAGTTTGAACCAGCGCCGATGCCAACTTTCTGAATCAGATCGCCGCCGCCCATGCGCGAATACAACGCGGCGTTGCCGTTAAATAATTTTCTAAATTCGTAGAAGTCTTCGTTAGAGAGTCGCCCGCCAGCAAGACCATAGACCGAACTGCCTGCCGCCTTTAATTTTGAAGCAACCAGATCAAGCGCCTCATCCCAACTGGCTTCAACCAGTTGACCGTTCTTCTTGATCAACGGCGTGGTGAGTCGATCCGGACTGGCGGCGAAGTGATGACCGAAGCGACCCTTGTCGCAGATCCAAATTTCATTCACCAGTTCGTTCTGGCGCGGCATGATGCGCTTCACCTCAAACTTGCCGCTCGCGCCCGTGCGGCGCGTGTTGACGTGCAAGTTGCAGCCCACCGGACAATGCGGGCAGATTGATGCCGAGTTAATTAATTCCCACGGACGCGCGCCAAAACGAAAATCTTTTGTGGTCAACGCACCGACCGGGCAAATGTCTGTTGTGTTGCCAGAAAACTTTGAATCGAAACCTGGATCGGAGAACGTGACGATCTCGATCTTGCGCCCGCGCTCGTAAAAACCGATCACATGATCGCCCGCCACTTCATCCGAGAAGCGCGTGCAGCGCGCGCACTGAATACATCGCTCGCGATCCAAATAGATCAGCGCGTTGTCCTCTGTGCCAAGCGGGACATGCTTCTCCGAATGCAGCTTCTCGCCATAAATAAATCGGCTCGTGCCGGGACCATGCCGCATGGTTAGATTCTGTAACGGGCACTCACCGCCTTTGTCGCAGATCGGGCAATCGAGCGGGTGTGAGGTCAACAAAAATTCGACGACATCTTTTCGCGCATCCTCCACTTTGCTATTGAGCGTGCGGACATGCATCCCCTCTTCAACCGGAACGGTGCAGGCGGTTTCAAGTTTTGGCGCAAAAGCAATCTTGGGTTTGTCGCCATCCATGACCACTTGTCCGGTGGCGCGATCACGTTGCACGCGACCCACTTCCACCAAACACATGCGGCACATGCCCACCTGCGGCAGTTTGGGGTGATAGCAAAACACCGGGATGTCGTTCTCCACGCGCTTGGCGGCATCCACAATTAAAGTGCCTTTGGGAACTTGAAAAGTCTTATCGTCAATCGTTAGTGTGATCAGATCGGTCATAAATTAATCTTCGGATTTAGTAATAAGTTCGTCTGCCAATTTCAAAAAAAACTCGCGCATCTTCTCTAGATCAAGCGGCTTCAACAATGTCGGCAGATGTTTCACTTGAAGTTTTGTAACCTGTCGTATCATTCCCGCCAAATAAAACTCAATAACGCCAGCGTCTTTCTCTTTTGCTAACTCGACTAACTTTTTAAAATCTACTCCACTGTTTAACAAAAAATACAAATCAACAAAATCGCGTGGGTAAGCCCTTCCATATAACGCCGACAACTTGCCTACCGCGATATTCTCAAGCGTGTCAACGATCACGCCGTCCTCACGCATCGTGGGTTCGCCAAAATGCGGGGGCGTATCACGAACAATGTCAATTTTTAAATCAGGTTCGTCAGGCAACCTAAGAATCGCTCGATGCAACTCATTCGGTTCTTTCGCTGCTCTAAATTCAAGCGATGCGCCAACCTCTGCCGCCGCCGCTTGAAGATCACCTTCAATAGACTGCCACGCTTCTCGATCTTGTGTGAACAGATCGATATCTTGACTCAAGCGATGACCGAGATAATACTCCGCTAACGCGCCCCCACCCGTTAGATAAAACGCGCGCGCGTTCGTGCGCGAAAAAAATTTAGATAAGAATACGCGCTGCGCGGGGGTCAGCACACTCATTAGGTGGATACCCCAACAAAGTTAATAACTGTTGCCATTGTTTTTGGATCGTTGTAGTGCGCCATCGGATACGCCAAAAATTTTCTTGAACATCTTTAACTTTTAGAAACTTCCAAATGTCCTCAAACTCTGCATCGTTCAAGATATAACTCATATAGGTGATACGTGTATATAAATTGTCACTCTTAAGAGCGTCACGCACATCATCTTCCGTCACATCTTGATCCCACCAGATGAAGTAAGGCTTTTTTCTCGCAGTCCCAAAAGATACATCAGCCATAACACAACTTTTACGCCGCCATCACTTCCTTCTTCGACGCGGGTTTAGCGGGCGCATGTTTCACTGCCGCTTTCGCATCCGTTGCGTGCGAATCAAAATCGTCGCGGAAAATTTTCAAGCCCGAAAGCATCGGCGTCACCGCAAACTCACCGAGCGGACACAGGCATTTGCCCTGCACTTGACTCGCCACGTTGTTAAGCAAATCCACATCGGCTTTTGTCACTTGATTCTTATTGAGACGCT
>JACRLA010000345.1 GCA_016215145.1 Chloroflexota bacterium | reverse complement strand
GTGCTCTCAAGGATCGGTTTGATCTCGTGCTGCAACAAATTGGTCAACCGCGCCATTTGAACCATCAAGACCACCAACGCAAAACCGATGAACATCGATTCGATTGCCAAGAAAATAATGAAGATGTCACGGATCACCGTCGTCACTGCCGGATTCTGCACCATGAAATAAACGGCGGTAGCGGCTAAGGCGGCGATGACGATGCTCGCCAAAAAGCCAAGAATGATTAAACGTCGTTGTTCGGGGGTGAGACTCGGTTCGGGTTGAGCGGGAGCAGTTGAAGCAGTGGCTGGCGGTGGTAGTCGTTCCATGATGGCGGCATTATACATTAGTCAGGTGACAGTCACTTTGAAAGGACTGTCACCTGTTTAAAGATTCTTCCTCAACCACTCCACTCCGGGTCTGGCTACATGCAGCGTGGACGGCGCGCTGGCTTCGTGGTCTGCGCCGACGAGAGGAAAAATATCCAACGGTGCGTTGGCGCGGCGGGCGATCTCGTACGGCACGGTGAAATCACAAATGTGATCGCGCGTGCCATGCACTAAACAGATCGGGCATTTAATTTTTTCGATCACATCTTTCAAGTGAAACGGTTTTGCTTTTTCCAAACTTTCTTCAAATGATTTTGCGCCGACGACCCAGGCAAAATGATCTTGAATGCCGCGCACCGCATCGGGCAAACCATGTCCCACGTCGAAGGGCGATGAATACGCCACGCACACTTTAACCAGTGGACTGAACGCCGCCGTGCGAAGCGCAAAGAACGCGCCGAAGCTCCCGCCGATAACCCCCAGCCGATTCGGATCGATCTTCGGGGTTGCCGCCAACGCTTCGAGAACCTTGGCGAAGATCACTTCATCATCCGCTTGCACGCGCGCGCCGTTAAATGATTCGCCGTGCGCTGGCATGTCAATGGTGAAGGTAGCATAGCCCGCATCACGAAACGCGCCGAGCGAAAAATCGAAATGATCTTTGTCGCCCGCCATCGGGTGAAGCGCGAGAAGAGCCGGGAACGGCGGCGTGCCGCTCTTAGGTAAATGCAACAAACCCAGAGTCGTGCCGCGGGCGTGAGTCACTTCCATCGGCTGAACAATTTCATCGTTGACTCCGCGCAGTTGGCGATACAACTTTTGAAAAACAGGAGAGACTCGTTGACGCTCGCGCATCGTGGTGTGGATGTAATCGCCGTCGCCGCCGTAGGCAAGCCCCAACAAAATGATCGCTAATTGAATCTGTTCCGATGCCGTGGAACGATCACCGCGCGCGATACTTGGATCGATCTCATTCATAGTGGACGCCGCCAACCCCTCCCACGCCTCACGCCACATCGGGCGGCTTCGCATCTGGCGCGCGGCGGCGCTTAACATCTGCGGCGGCACGCCCATGTTTTTGGCGATGGATCGATTCTGTTCGGTGTCAATGATGAACTGCCCCAACCCTAAACGCAGCGCCAGATCGAACAGCGGCATTGGCACCAGACTCATCATGCCGCGCCCGGTGCGATCCGTCACGTCGTTGCGAGTTAAGTTGAGAGAGTGGAGGAAAGAATCGAAGGAAGACGTATCGAGCATGTCGCAGATGGCGAATGGCGGATGGCGTATAGCAGATGGCTAATGGCAGATAGCATGAGGTTATGCACTAAACGCCATTCGCTATCGGCTATTTGCTATTAGCTATCAGCCAACAACCACTTCATCCCCCACCCTGATCGTCGCTTCTTGATTCACAACGCAATAAAATCCGCGCGTGCCATCGTCGAGAAATTGCAATGTGGCTTTAACGGTCTGCGCGTCGTTGCTCTTGGATACAAATTTACTGAACGGGGCGCAGGGCAACGCCACCATTAAATCGTTAAGCCGCACAGCAGAGGCGGCATCACCGATGATCAATCCGTTTTGAATCTGCGTTAAGTCCACGCGCGAATCCATCGCCACTAAAATATTTTCGCCCGCGCACCCGTCAACTACATGATCGCCGTAGCGCGCGCGCATCGCCTGATAGTGTGAGGTGAAGCCGATGGAGAGATCATTCGCGCCGTTGTTGTTGCGCGTGTCAGGATGATCGGTGTGATGAATGTCGAGGAGTGTTTCGCCGTTGACGATAGCCAATGCGCCCTGCGACGTGAGGCGCAGTTCGTTAACGGCGACGAGCGCCGATGGATCGTAGTATTGATTCGGTTTCTCGCCGAGTTTGAGTCGTGAACGTTGAATCTGTAAACGAACAATTTTGCCAAGTGGTTTCATACAACAATTGTATCGCGGAAAAAAAACACCGAGTGTTTCGCCAAGCGCACTCGGTGTCTGCATCACTGCGAAGTATCTTTAACAGACTCGGCGAGCCGCCGCACGCCTTCGTCTATCTGTTCGGGGGTCAACGCGCAAAAGGGCAAACGCAAAAATCGGTCACCGCCGCCGTTGGGGAAGAATGCCAGACCATCGGTGAGATGCAAATTGTGTTTCGCCGCCGCGTGACGCACGTCGGTTGTCTTCACACCTTCGGGCAGAGTCAGCGAGATAAAAAATCCGCCATCGGGTCGAGTGGCTTTCGCCTCGGGCATGTAGCGATCAATCGCCGCCAAGCACGCCTCGAGTCGCGGCGCGTATAATTTTTTCAGTCGCTCGATCTGCGGCGGCAAGTGACCACGTCGGCACCATTCGTAGGCGATGCCATGCGCGAAATATACCGGCGAGATGTAAGTGTCTTCGGCGATCTTGGAAAGCTTCGCCAACACGTCTGCATCGCCGACCATGTAACCCAAACGCACGCCGGGCGCGATGAGCTTGGTGAACGAGCTCATATACAGCGTGCGATTCGGCGCGAGCGAAAACAGAGTCGGTTCCTCTTTGCCGCGATAACGCAGCAAACGATACGGCGCATCTTCAACCAGCCAAAAATGATACTGCTCGGCAAGTTCGGCAATGCGTTGACGCTTGGCGCCCGAACAGACCGCGCCGGATGGATTTTGAAAATCGGGGCTGATGTAGAAAAATTTCGGAACGCGCTTCTTCAATTCCGATTCAAGAATCTCGACGTTGACTCCATCCGATTCTACGGGGATGCCGACGATGGTTGCCTTGTGCCGCCGTAGCAGGGTCAGCGTCCGATCATACGTCGGCGATTCGGTGAAGACCACATCCCCGGGATTGAGCAGGTGCATCGAAAGGAATTCGATCAATTGCAGTGAACCATTGGTGGTCAACACTTGATTCGGTCGGGAATGATTCGTTGGCTGGCACGCCGCGCGTGAAGTTGATGGTATCTAATGCAGACATATCCTATTTCTCCTGCGCCGAGTTATACATTTGATGCGTGATTCGGGATACGTGAGAAGTGTTGCGTATTGCGTATTCCATATTCGGGCGAGTTAGACAAATTGCAGAGCAAGATGGTTGGGTTGTTAGGTGGTGGGGTGGTTTGTCATTTGTCATTCAGCATTTGTCATTAAATAACTCATCGCTTGCAACGCCAACAAATACGATCTCCACCCGAACCCTTTGATGACGCCCTTGCACACCGGCGCCAGATACGAATGGCGACGAAATTCTTCGCGCGCGTCTGTATTTGAAAGATGACATTCGATCACGGGGATGCCGATTCCGCTGACCGCATCGCGCAGGGCAACCGACGTGTGAGTGAAGCCGCCCGGATTAATGATCACGCCCTTCGCCCAAGAGCGGGCTTCGTGCAGCGCATCAATTAATACGCCTTCGTGATTCGATTGCAACGTCCGCACTTCGATATTTAACTTCGCGCCTTCCTCTTTCAATGCTTGGTCAATGTCATCAAGCGTGGTCGAGCCGTAGATATGCGGCTCGCGCGCGCCGAGAAGATTTAAATTGGGCCCGTGCAAAACGAGAATGGAGTCATTAGTAATGGGTAATTGGGGATTGGGCATGGGTGTATATTACAATAAACTAGCCAGCAAGGAGAACATAAAATGCTTGACATACTTTTGACTCAAGAACAACTCGCTTTGCGCGATGAAACGCGCGCCTTCGTGCGCGAAGACGTGCCGCGCCAACTTCTGCTCGATATGGACGCCGACAAAGTGCGCTACCCGCGCGAGTATGTGCAGAAGCTCGCCGCGCGGAATTTGCTCGGCTTGCGTTTTCCAAAAGAGTTCGGCGGGCGCGGACTCAACTGGTCGCACGAAGTATTAGCACTGGAAGAGATCGGCGTGTTGGGGGCGAGCCTTGCCTGCTTGTATTCACTGCCGACCATTGTCGGCGAAGCGATCAACGTCTTCGGCACGCGCCAGCAAAAAGAAAAATTTCTGCGCCCGGCGCTCGAAGGAAAATTAACCGTCGCCGAAGCGTTAACCGAACCACGCGGCGGCTCCGATTTTTTTGGCGTGACGACTCGCGCCACGCGCGACGGTGACACTTACATCCTCAACGGACAGAAACGATTCATCGTCGGCGCGGAAGGCGCGGATTATTTTCTGGTCTACGCCCGCACCGATCCCAACGCGCCGGGGCATCGCGCCATCAGCGCCTTCATTGTCGAGCGCGATGCGGGGATCGAAGTTCAACATGTGTATGGGTTGATGGGAACACGCGGCGGCGGCACGGGGCGAGTCTATTTCCGTGATGCGCGCGTGCCAGCCGCCAACCTGATCGGGCGCGAACATGGCGCGGCGGAAGTTTTTAATCAGATGATGATCCCCGAGCGGATGACGACGGCGGCGGGCGCGGTGGGGATGGCGCGGGCGGCGCTGGAGATCGCCGCGCGCTACGCCGATCGGCGTAAAGCGTTCAATCAAAAGATTCGTGAGTTCGAGGGCGTAAGTTTTAAAGTCGCCGATAGTTTGACGAAGCTCGACGCGGCGCGGGCACTGGTGTATGAAACGGCGCGGGCAATTGACGCGGGCGGCGAGCCCCATCAATTGCGGCGGCTGGTTTCCGAATCGAAAAAATTTGCGACTGAGGCGGCGTGGGCTGTGGTGAACGACGCGATGCAAATTATGGGCGGCATCGGCTACACCAACGTTTACCCCATCGAGCGGTTGCTGCGCGACACACGCTTGATGATGATCTGGACGGGTTCGAATGAGATCATGAGTCTGGTGATCCAGCACGAGTATTACAAAACGCTGCTCGGCGAGAAACCCACCGCGCGCAACGTAGAAGCCGACGCGCAAAACGCCGAGGTGGAGGGGGAGAAGGTGTATGAATAAAAAAAGACACCGCGTGTTGTAAAACACGCGGTGTCTTTTTTACACTTTCGGTCCTGCCTGCTTAACTTCATCAGGCGTTTGATCTTCAAACTTTTTAAAATTTTCCTTGAAGCGATACGCCAATTGCTTGTAGCGCGTCATGTATTCATCCTTGTTTGCCCACGACGAGGCGGGATTTAAAACTTCGGGCGGCACGCTCGCGCACGATTTCGGAACTTGGAAGCCGAAGATCGGATCGGTGTAGAACTCCGCCTTCAATAATTCTCCGCCCAACGCCGCATTCAACAAGGCGCG
>JACRLA010000344.1 GCA_016215145.1 Chloroflexota bacterium | reverse complement strand
GCTGAAAGATTCTGACCCCGATGTGCGCTCGGCATCGTTGCGTGGTCTCGCTCACGCCAAAGCATCGAGTACGTTGCTCGAAGTTTCGGCGATGTTGCTTGATTCAGAATCAAGTGTGCGGTTGCAAGCGATTGAGTCCTTGCGTGAATTGGCGGGCAATACGTGGGGCATGATCGCCCACATTCAACCCTTGCTTGAAGACTCATCGTCGGCGGTTCGCGCCCGCGCCGCCTCAACCTTGTTGCGAGTGACCACGCACGACGGCGCAAAAAATATGCTGCGCCAGATGGCGGCGATGGGCGAGACTCAAGAACGGGTAGATGCGCTGCATGCGTTGGGTGATTGGGGCGATGCCGAAGCGTTTGAATTAATTTGCGTTGAATTGGAAGATGAAGGCACACCGCCCATTGCGCGAAGTGCCGCCGCCACTGCCATCATCCGCACCGACTCGATTCGATCCATTGAACCTTTGATCCGCGCATTGAGCGACTTTGACACCATCGTGCGCGAAAGTGTGGCGAAGGCATTGGGGCAAATTGGCGAACCCGCGCTAAAGCCCATCGTGAACACGTTAAGCGATCCATTGCGCGAGCGCGGCGCGTTGATCGTGTTGGAACATTTGCCCGTGCTTCAAGTAAGCGAATCAATTCGCAAGTATGCCAAAGACACCGCATTGAAAGCGGTGCATTATCACGATCTTTCAAATGACATCACGCCCAACAATGATCGCCTGCGCTTGCTCGCTGATTCGATCCACGACAAAGCGCATTACTACGGAGTGAATGCGTTGCGCGCGTTAGGGTTATTGCGCGATCACGAGTCGATCTCGATAGCGATTCAAAATCTCAAGAGCCGCGAGATGAGTCAACGCGCTTATGCTTTAGAGACTCTCGAGTCGTTAGGCGAAACGGAGATCGTCAAGCCGTTGTTGAAGTTGTGGGAATCAGGTGAGGGTGAGTCGGGCGCGGTGCCGGCTCACGCGCAGAAAAAAGTTGACTTAACGAAACTGCTGCACGACGAAGATGGCTGGCTTCGCGCTTGCGCCGTCTTCGCTTCGAGTCCCAACGATCCAATTAAATTATTAGCCGAGACCGACCCCGATCCGTTTGTGCGCGCCACCGCCGAATCGATCTTAAATGGAGATGCCATGAAAACGTTAGCCACCCTCTCGATGATGGAACGCATTTTATTTTTGCGGCGCGTGCCGTTGTTCGGCGAACTCGACTCGACAGATCTTAAACAGGTGGCGAGCATTTCTATTGAACGCATCTACTCCGACGGCGCGATGATTGCGACTCAAGGCGAGATGGGTGAGGAGATGTATGTGATTGCGAGCGGTGAGGTGTGCGTGAAAGTGGCGGAGAAAGAAGTGGCGCGGCGCAGAACGGGTGACTGCGTCGGCGAGATGGCGATCATCAGCCGCGAACCGCGCATCGCATCGTTGATCGCCTTAGGCGAAGTGCGGACGCTGTGCCTTGATCGTCAACGCTTTGAGGGCTTGTTGCGTGAAAGACCGGAGACGTGTTTGGCGGTGATGAAGGTGTTGTGCGACAGACTGAAGGAGTTGTCGAGATAAAGTTACTCCCCCTCAATCGCTACACCTTTAACAATCGCCTCAGCGCGAATACGATCCGTTGCGTTGATGAATTGCTGGACGACTTCTTCGTGCGACATACGACTCATCTCAACAGCGCGCTGTTTGGCTCGCGCCAAAATCTCGTCAGAAGTTAAGCGCGACTCGCCCTGAACATTTTTTTGTTGCAGATCGTTAATCGTTTCATACACCACCAATAAATCGGGCGGGGGAAGTTGGGCTATGCTTGTCAGAACTTGCCTCAAGAGTCTCTCGGCATTTATAGATTGGACTTCCATTTTCAATATCTCCTTTCCATTTGACTGCACATACTTTATCTTACCTTACCAACAAAAGTCAAACCACCTTTGCGTCAAAAATTTTTCCTTGACACATCTCATCGCCCGTTGTAACATCCCGCCCAACAATTTTATAGAAACACTCTTATCCAGAGAGGCTGAGGGACCGGCCCGATGAAGCCTCGACAACCTGTGCAATTGCGCAAGGTGCCCACTCCGACAGTACATTCTGGGAGATAAGAGGGGAACGAAAAAAATTTCGCGCACCCTCTTCTCAAACGAGTGAGGGTGTTTTTATTTTTACGGAACACGCACCACACATCACGTCACGTATCACGCATCACGTATCACGTATTGCGTATTCCGTATCGCGAAAGGTTCACTATGACTCAACAAGGTTTATCCACCACCGCCGTTCACGCCGGAAGCGAGCGCCCTAACCCGCATCACTCGCTCACCGTGCCAGTCACGCAAACGGCAACATATACTTTTAGCGACACGCAAGATTTGTGCGATTTTATGGACGCGCGTATGTGGGGCATGGCGAAGGGACGCACCGAGTATGGGCGATACGGAAACCCAACCGTGGCGGCAGCCGAAACTAAACTTGCGGCGCTGGAGGGCGCGGAAGCCGCCTTGCTGTATTCATCCGGCATGGCGGCAGTGACCTCAACAATTTTGACTCTGGTCAACGCGGGCGCGCACATCATCATCACCGATGACTCGTATCGGCGCACGCGCCAGTTCTGTTTAAACTTCCTCAAAAAGTTCAACATCGAATCCACCGTCGTGCCAATGGGCGACTTCACCGCGTTAGAGTCCGCCATTCGCCCCGAAACAAAACTCATCATCTCCGAGTCACCGACGAACCCTTATCTGCGCGTTCTCGATCTCAAACATCTCGCCGACATCGCCAAAGCGCACAACATCAAAACTTTGGTGGATGCAACGTTTGCCACGCCATTTAATTTACGTCCACTCGATTTTGGAATCGATCTGGTGATTCATTCCGCCACAAAGTATCTGGGCGGGCATAACGATATTTTAGCGGGCGTGGTTGCGGGCAGTGAACAGCTCATCGCCCTACTCCGTCAACAACTATGGATGCTGGGCGGCGTGTTCGATCCACACAGCGCCTATTTACTTTTGCGCGGACTCAAAACGTTGGGCTTACGAGTCGAGCGACAAAACCAAAACGGTCAGCGCATCGCCGAATTTTTAGAGGCGCATCCCAAAATTGATCGCGTGTGGTATCCGGGCTTAACCAGCCATCCCGATCACGCCATCGCCGCCAAGCAGATGAAAGGGTTCGGGGGCGTGATCAGTTTTGAGGTGAGAGGCGGCATCACCGAAGGCAGCCGTGTGGTGGATCGAGTCCGCATCCCGATCATCGCCCCAAGTTTGGGCGGAGTCGAAACGCTGATCGAGCAGCCGGCGCTCATGTCCTATTACGAAATGTCCACCGGAGAACGGCTCGCCGTCGGCATCAAAGATAATTTAATTCGGCTCGCGCTCGGAGTCGAAGACACAGAAGATTTGATCAACGATCTGGCGCAAGCGTTGGAGCAAGCGTGATATTGCAGACACTGAGTGTTTCGGAAACACTCAGTGTCTTAATTGTATAATCAGCCCACATGGAAAACGCCGCGCCACTCACCCTCGCTCAGATCATTCGTCTCGCACTTCCCTCTGGAACCAAACTTCGTCCGGCCAACGCCGAGTCGCGCAACAGGCAAGTGGCGTGGGCTGTCGTCGTCGGCGTCCCCTTGCGGCGCGATGCGATGGTGGAACAAGGTGATATTGTTTTTTGCGCGGTGCGATCCGATGACGCTAGTTGGGCAGATTCAATTGATCAACTGATCGCGGCGGGCGCGGTTGCCATCGGCGTCACCGTGACTCTTCCGGCGGCGGCGATCAAAAAAGCGGATGCCGCCAACCTGCCCATCATCCAACTGCCTGAGGGCACCCAATTGCGCGCCGCGCATCGCGCCACGTTAACTCTTCTCACGAATCGGCAAGCGCACATCGCCGAACTCTCTTCAAAATTTTTTCATCAACTGGGTCAACTCTCTGCCGAGAGTAAGGGCATGGAAGCGATTGCCCAAAAGATGTGCGAACTCACCGGGCATCATGTGGTGGTGCAGGATAAACGCTTGGTGCCGATTGCCACTGCCGAACCGGAAATTAAATTGGACAACTGGCACGAGATCGTCGGCGACATGTCCAAACTCGAATCGCTGCCGATGGGCTGGGCAGATCGCAAGCAAGTGGCGGCGCACAACATCTCGGTGGAGCAGCAAGAACTTAAAAGTAGCGTCGTGCGATTCGTCGCGCCCATTGTGGTCGGGCGTTTGGCGCGCGGCTATGTTTCGATCATCGCGCCGAGCGGCGATTTAGATTCGTTGGATAGTTTGGTTCTGGAACAAGGCGCGGCGGCGTGCGGACTCGAAATGTCTAAAGCCAAAGCGGTGAATGAAGCCACCAAACGTTTGCGCGGCGATTTTCTTGATGCCGTTCTCGCCGGAGCGATCCCTCAGCAAGAAATTAGACGCTGGGCGCAGCGCATCGGTCACGACATCGCCGCCACTCATGCCACCGTCATCTTCGCCTGGCCCGACATCCCCAATCAACCTTCCATGCGCCGACTCGAAACCATCGTCAACGGTGAACTGAGCATCGGGCGCATCTCGGCGTTGATCCGCACCAGTGATACAGAGATCGCTAATTTTGTTGCATTGGGATCGGATGGATCGCTCAAGGCGGCGCGAGCAATCGCGCAGGGTGTTAAGAATCAAGTTGCCAAAGAATTTCCTAAAATAAAATTGTTGTGCGGCATCGGGCGCGCCGCGCAAAATGTTTCGGAGTGGCGCATCTCGTATCGTGAAGCGGGGCAAGCATTGGGAACCGCGCGGCGCGTGGGCGATGGCGAGCCGATGTATTTTGGCGATCTCTCGGTGCATCGTTTGTTATTCCAACTAGAAGATCATCCCGAACTCGCCGCCTTCTGCAATGAAACTCTGGGCGCGTTGATCGAATACGATAACCAGCACAACAGCAGTTTGTTGCAAACGCTGTCGGCGTACTTCACCCATCACGGCAACCTCTCGCAAACCGCCGAAGCCCTCTTCATCCATCGCAACACATTGCAATACCGCATGGATCGCATCGCCGAAATTTCCGGATTCGATCTGGATAACCCCGAGACGCGGCTGGCAGTGCAACTGGCGTTGAAAGCATTTAGGT
>JACRLA010000085.1:5823-15049 GCA_016215145.1 Chloroflexota bacterium | reverse complement strand
GATTGTCGGCGTGGTAAATGCAGTTCATCTGGCTGATCGCTGATGGCTAATGGCTGATAGCCGTTCCGCCGCTTTCTCCAACGTCTCCATTTTTTTTCAAAAGGCAAACCGCGCGTACCTTTTGCCGAGCGCTTTGTGTTCGTCGGAGTAAAAAGCTGAAGGGGGAATGGCGGCGACCCCGATCTCTTTGGTGAGGTAGCGGCAGAAGGTGACATCATCGTCAAAGCCCAGGGGTTGAATCCCCGCCATGATGAAGTAGGTGCCTTTCGGAATCGAGACGTCGAGTCCAGCATTGCTCAATGCGCTTGTTAAAAAATCGCGCTTCGTTTGGTAATCGCGGATGAGCGCGGCGTAGTATTCGTCGTCGAGCGAGAGGGCGTTGACGGCGGCGTGTTGAAACGGCGTGCCAGAGGCAAAGGTGACGAATTGATGCGCGCGGCGAACCGCGATGGTGAGGTCGGGCGGGGCGATGCACCAGCCGATCTTCCAGCCGGTGAAACTAAAACTTTTGCCGTGACTGCTGATGGTGATCGTGCGCTCGCGCATTCCATCCAACTGCGCCAAGCGAATATGTTTTGTGTCGTCGAAGAGGATATGTTCGTAGACTTCGTCGCTGATGGCGATCACGTTCCACTTGATACAGAGGTCGGCGATGAGTTGCAGTTCGCTTTGCGAAAAAACTTTTCCGGTGGGGTTGTGCGGCGTGTTGACGATGATGAGTTTTGTTTTGTTGTTGAAGGCGCGAGTCAATTCATCGGGATCGAGATGCCAATCGGGGGCGCGAAGTGGAACATAACGCGGCACGCCGCCCGCCATGATCACATCGGGGGCGTAGCTGTCGTAGAACGGCTCGATGATGATCGCTTCATCGCCGGGATTTAGTATTCCTATAATAGAAGAGAAGAGTCCTTCGGTGGCGCCGCTGACGACGGTGATCTCGGTGTCGGGGTTTGCTTCTTGATTGTAAAAACGTTTGGCGTGCGCCGCAATTGCTTTACGCAGGTCGGGCTGACCGTTGGAGATGGCGTACTGATTTTTTCCATCGTTGATCGCGGCGATGGCGGCGGCTTTCACTTCGGCGGCTCCGTCAAAATCGGGGAAGCCTTGTGAGAGATTGATGGCTTTGTGTTGAATCGCCAATTGAGTCATCTCGGCGAAGATGGTGGTGCCAAAGGTGGAAACGCGGGAGGCGGGAGAAAAGGACATGGTGGTTAGGTGGTTGGGTTGTTGGGTAGTTGGGTGGCTGAGTGGTTAGTCACGCATCACGCGATTGCTATACGCGATACGCCATCTGCTATTTGCCATCCGCTATTTTTCGCCACGTCTTCATCAACATCTTTGTATTTGAGATCGGCTTTCTTGAATTCCAGATGATGCTTTTCGCCCTTCTCGCCATACTCGATACCCGAAAGATGAATGTGTAATTTCTTTAGAGAGTCCGCGCCCAATTTTTTCTTGAGCATCTTCAACGTCGTGTCCCACTCGTCATAACTATTCATCTTGCCTTCGCGCGCGTGTAAGTGGGCGAAGTCAATGCACGGTTGCACACCCTCGATCTGCATTGACATCTCAATCGTATCATCCAGCGATCCAAGCATCGCGCCCTTGCCCATCACTTCAGGGCGTATCGTTACCGTGTTGCCCGCATCGCGCAATTCTTTCACACAATTTTTTAAACGGGGGATGGCGACTTTTAAAACTTCAACGGGATCACGCCCAAAGTACGAACCCGGGTGAAAGATGATGTCGGTAGCCCCAGCGAGATTGCCGTAGTGCGCGGCGTCCATTAATCGCTTGCGACTCTTGGGCCACTCTTCCGCATCGGCATTTAAATTGATGAAGTACGGGGCGTGAATGCTGAGACCGACTCCGGCTCCTGCTGCCGTCTCTTTAATTAACGCGCACGTTGCTTCGGTGACGCGGACACTTTGCACCCAAGCCAGTTCGTAGGCGAACATTTTGAGACTCGCCGAGTGAAGAATTGAACCGACCGAGCCGCCCGGTTTTTTTGGAGTAGAGATAGGAGAGCCAACTGTGCCGAAGGTGAAGGTTGTCATGTTGTTGGGGGTGAGGGATTAGGGATAGAAGAGATTTTAACATGAAAAGCAATGAGACAATGAACAATGAGACAATGAACAAATTTTTCTTTGCGCGGACTCGTGAGACTGCTTCGCGTCATTGCGAGCGTTCTTTGCGAAGCAATCTCAAAGCGCGACCGAGATTGCTTCGTCGCACAAGACGCTCCTCGCAAAGACGTCTCAGACCAATTCCTTCAGCACGATCCACTCTCCCTTCACTCCCTTTATTTCCCTTATCTCCGTAACTTCCCTTATCTCTTTAATCGCCGCGTCCACTTCGTTCTGCTTCCAACCAAAAAGTTTAATCACATCGCGTTGTTGAATCGCGCCGACGGATTTTAAATACAACGCCAACAACTTTGCCCGCGCCTGTTTGCGCGAGATGTCGCGCGCTTGCTCGATGAGCTTTGGATAATGATGATGCACCGTGTCGTAGATGAACGCATAGCGCCACGCGCCCGCTTCGGCAACACCGATGGGCAGAATTTTAAAATCTCCTTGCAGTTCTTCCAGAGCGCGGTTGAAACGGGTGTCGCTCTCTTTGCTGCTCAAGCGAGTCTCGCGCCGCAAGTCAATGGTGTGCATCGCGCCTTTGCCCAGCAGCGCTTCGTAGATTGATTTCGATTCGCGGCTTAATAAACCCTGCTCGTGTTGCAAAATGTAATCATGCGTCGGGTCGCCAAAATTTTCCGTTAGTGCATAAAAATACGGCGCGACTTTCAACGAGATCATCGTTGCCTTCTTCCGAAGGATTTTGGCGTAATACCATTTGCGTTGACCCAACATCGAATCCTTCCAACGCCAGGTGACGTGACCGGGATCGTCGTGCTTGTCTGCCACCGGACGATCACCCGCCACACCCGCCCACAAACTTGGCATAGTGATTCCTTTGATGGGCCAGAAATAAACGAAGCCGCGCTCGTTGACAAACTGAATCGCGTCGTCAACTGTTTTCAGTTTTTTTGTTTTTTGCAGATGAAACGTTTGAGCGCGGTAGGCGGTGAGGGATTTGAGAGTGAGCATCACTCTGATCATATCAAAAAAGACCTCGCGGGTTTCAAAAACCCGCGAGGTCTTGGGTTGCCTCGCATTCTTTGCGGGGCGAGAAGATCATTCTATTTCGTAACCACGATCTGCAAGATCATTCCCGGATGCAACGTGCATAGCGCGGTATACGTGCCTTCGCGCGTGGGCGCAGTCCACACCAGCGTTTGCGTGGTGTTGGCGGGCAGCGCGAGATACGGAATGTTTGCCGGTTGGCTGAAGAAGTTGTGCGGCACAGAGTCATTGTTGGTGATCACGAAGCGCACAGTTGAACCGGCTTTCACCGTAATCCGTGAAGGGCTGAAGCGCAGATTATCAGCAGAGATTTTGATCTCTTGATCCACTGTGGCTGGCACGGCTCCGGCTTGAGTCGGCACGGCAGTGGGCGCGGTTTGATCTTGATTGATCCCGCCTTGCCCGTAGCCACCACCCATCATCCCGCCTTGCCCGTAACCACCACCCATCATCCCGCCTTGTCCGTTGCCGCCACCCATCATTCCACCGCCTCGACCCATCATGCCGTAACCATAGCCGTAATCTTGATTCGGCGCAGGCGTAGCGTTTTGATAGGCGTAACTGTTAATGCCGCCGTTAGGCGTGAAGCTGTTGCCTATCATATTGAACGGGCTCCACACAAAGACAAAAACCAAACCCAACGCGCCGATGGCGATCAACGCGCTGGCGAAACCAACTGCGATAACTTTAGAAGTGTTGTTCATGATATTTTCTCCAATCTTTCTTTTGATTGGATACAGCCTACAAAAAAATTGTGCAGAAGTGATGAAGAAGAAATGTATTTACAGTGAAACGACATGCGCCATTTGGCTTATGTGCTTTTTGAAGGATCGGGGAAAATCCTAAACACTCACCACTGGCGCGAAGAACCTCTGTTTAATCCACAGCGCCACATACACCAACCCGATCAACACCGGCACTTCGATCAAAGGTCCAATCACGGTGGCGAGTGCCTCTTGCGAAGCGATGGTGAAAGTGCCAATGGCAACGGCAATCGCCAATTCAAAATTGTTGCTCGCTGCCGTGAACGATTGGGTTGCCGCCATCTCGTACGAAAACTTCATCGCCGTTGAAATCGCAAACGAGACGACGAACATCACCGCAAAATAAACGATGAGCGGGAGTGCCACGCGCGCCACATCCAACGGCTGCGCCAAAATTTTATCGCCCTGCATCGAAAACATTACAACTATTGTGAATAGCAACCCGATCAGCGCAGTTGGTCCCAAGCGCGGCATAAATTTCGCGTCATACCACTCTGCGCCTTTGCTCTTGAGCAACGTGAAGCGGGTGAGGATGCCTGCCGCCAACGGAATCCCCAAAAAGATCAACACGCTCTTGGCGATGTCCCACATTGAAATATCCACTGCCGTGCCTTTCACCCCGAACCAACTTGGCACAATGTAAAGATAGAAGTAAGCGAGTGGGCTATACATGATGATCTGAAAAACAGAATTGAGCGCGACGAGCACCGCGCAATACTCGCTGTCGCCGCCCGCCAACATATTCCAGATCAACACCATCGCAATGCAACGCGCGAGTCCGGTGATGATCAGCCCCGTGCGGTAACCGGGAAGATCGGGCAGGAACACCCACGCCAAAACAAACATGATGATGGGACCGATCAACCAATTGAGCGTGAGTGAGACTCCAAACTGTTTAACCGCGCCGCTGATCTTGCTCAGTTCTTCATATTTAACTTTTGCCAACACCGGATACATCATCCATAACAAACCGATGGCGATGGGCAGCGACACGGTGCCAATGCTCAAAGTGTTGAAAACGGTTTTGATGCCGGGGACGGCATAACCGAGTCCGATGCCCAAAATCATCGCCAAGAAGATCCATAACGGCAGAAAGCGATCCATCGTCGAAAGTTGACTGATCACGTTCCGGGTTTCTGTGTGTGCAGTTGTCATGTTGAGTAATCTCCGAGTCTTAATATCATCTTAGATATTGTAACGGGGAAAATCCTGTATAGCGATGTGAACTGTCACGCGCTTTGGGTGATAATCATCATTTGAGAGAAAGGGGTGGCTAAGACGATAATTGTTAGGCGATTCGTCGTCCGCGAGCGTAAAGCAAAAGATCATCTTGCTCTACCGTAAAGCAAGATGTCATCTTGCTCTACTTTAGGTGAAATATGAAATGGTTAAACCTCTGCCTCGCTTTATTGCTAACAGCGTGTGTCTCGCTGCCCTCTGAAAATATAATTCAACTTTCTAATCTTCAACCGTTGCCTTCGTCTTCGTCAAATCAAGTCGTGCCGTTGCGCGTGGCGGTTGCCGCCGTCATCTCGCCCAAAGGCACCGCCGAGAGTTATCAACTGCTGTTGAAATATCTTGGCGCGCGGCTCAATCGTCCCACCGAGTTGGTGCAGCGCCGCACTTATGCCGAAATAAATGATCTGGTGCAAAATGGATATGTAGATGTGGCATTCGTTTGCACCAGCGCATATGTCGAGGGGCGCGAAAAATTTGGCATGGAGTTGTTGGCGGCGCCCCAAGTGAATGGCGGCGTCACCTATAACTCGTTGTTGATTGTGCCGCGTCTCAGTTCGGCTCAATCCATGAACGACCTGCGTGGCAAAGTGTTCGCCTTCACCGATCCCATGTCGAACACCGGGCGGGTGTATCCCACGTATTTAGTTCAGAAGCTAAACAGTTCGCCCGAAAAATTTTTCGCGCGAACATTCTTCACCTACAGTCACGACGATGCGATTCGGGCGGTGGCGAATGGGTTGGCGGATGGCGCGGCGGTGGATAGTTTGGTTTACGAATTTGCCACCGCGCGTGAACCTTCTTTGCTGGAGAAAACCAAGATCATCCATCGGTCGCCGCCATTTGGAATTCCGCCGGTCGTCGTCAGCCCCAACATCCGCCCGCAACTTAAAGCCGAGTTGCAAGAGTCGTTGTTAGAAATGATCAATTCATCTGAAGGGCAGAAAGGTCTGCAAGCCATCGGGATAGATCGTTTCGTGTTGATCGAAGACAGCGCGTATAACTCGGTGCGCGAGTTGTTAAATGCAGTGGGTCCAATTCCGTAGCATAATTACTCAGGTGTCATTGCGAGTCTTCGAGAAGCAATCTCAAAGCGCGACCGAGATTGCTTCGCGAAGAACGCTCGCAATGACGGAGTGGCTGAGTAGCGCCAAATGAAATCACGTTTGCTTCAACACCTCTTCACTCGCTTCTGGGCAATCGCCGGCGCGGTCAGCGTGCGCACAAAAATTTTGGGCATTGTGTTGGGCTTGGTGTTGTTACTGGGTCTTGGCATCACGGCGCAAGTGCGCGCCACTCTCATTCGCACGATGGACGCGCAATTGGAAGAGCAAGCGGTCTCTGTCACGCGCGATCTCGCCGCCCGCGCCACCGATTTTATTTTGGTCAACGATCTGTTTGCCACGCATCAACTTTTGCGCGAGACGCAGACCAACAACGCCAACGTGCGTTATGCTTTTGTGATTGACGATCATGGGCAGGTTGCGGCGCACACCTTTGGCGATAAAGGTTTCCCCGTGGGTTTGCTGAACGCGAATACTGCCGCGCACGATGATCATCACCGCACCGTGATCTTAGACACGGATGAAGGTTTGGTGTGGGATACCGCCGTGCCGATCTTCGGCGGGCGCGTCGGCGTGGCGCGCGTGGGCTTGAGTGAAGCCGGTGTGCGCCGCGCAGTAGACTCGGTGACGGCACAGTTGTTGCTCACCACGGTGTTAGTGTCTATCATCGGTGTCACCGTCTCGGCTCTCCTCACCTGGATTCTCACCCGACCGATTTTGAATCTGGCGCAAGCGGCGCAAGCCGTGGGGCGCGGCGATTTAACTCAGCGTGTGCCGCGTTGGGCTAATGATGAGATCGGCGATCTCGCCGTCTCATTTAATTCCATGACCGAAGCCCTAGCCAAAGCCGAAGGAGAACGTGTGGAGCGCGAACAACTGCGAGCGCGTTACGTTAGTGGCGTGATCGCCGCGCAAGAAGAAGAACGCAAACGGATTGCGCGCGAACTGCACGACAGCACCAGCCAATCGCTCACGTCGTTGATGGTCGGCTTGCGATCCTTAAGCGACGTGTGTAATTCACCCGCGGCTAAACAACGCGCCGAAGAACTGCGCGGCGTGACAGCGCAAACATTGGATGAAGTTCATAACCTTGCCGTGCAATTACGCCCGAGTGTTTTGGATGACGTGGGCTTGCCCGCCGCCTTAGAGCGATGCGTAAATGATTATCAGATTCGCTATAATCTGATCATTGATCTCATCGTGCGCGGTTTAGAGTCGGCGCGTTTGCCAGCCGAAGTGGAGACGGCGTTGTACCGCATGGTGCAAGAGGGGTTGACGAATGTGGCGCGGCACGCCCAAGCAAAAACTGCCAGTGTGATGATCGAGCGGCGCGATGGGATCGTGCGGGCGATCATCGAAGATGACGGGCGTGGTTTTCATAACCGTTTGGGGCTTTACGGGATTCGTGAACGCGCCGAATTGCTGGGCGGCAAATTGACAATTGAGTCTGAAGAGGGGAAAGGGACGAGTTTGTTTGTGGAGATTCCGGTTAAGTGATGCGGGATACGTGATGCGTGAGTGGTATTCGCCCATTCGAGTCATTCGTGATGAAGCCATCTTGCTAAAAGTGCAAAGAACTATTTCCGATACGGAATACGAAATACGCAATACGTAAAACTTTATGGAAACTCGAATTTTACTCGCCGATGACCACGCAGTTCTTCGTGCCGGTTTGCGTTTGCTGCTCGAAGCACAGCCCGATCTTAAAGTCGTTGGTGAAGCGGGCGACGGGCGCGAAGCGATGCGTCTCGCCGACGAGCTAAAGCCCGAACTTATTTTGCTCGACCTGACCATGCCCGGTTTGAGCGGCATGGAGACTCTGCCCGCGTTAAAAAAATTATTGCCCGCAACACGCATTTTAATTTTGACGATGCACGACGACGTGAGCTATTTGCGGCAGGCGTTGAGCCGCGGCGCGTCGGGTTATGTATTGAAGAAAGCCGCAGACAATGAATTGATCTCTGCCGTGCGGGCAGTGCTGCGCGGTGAGGTGTATGTGCAGCCTTCGATGAACAAGGAACTTTTAAACGATCTGCTCCCGCGCGAATCGGCGGCGACACCGAGCGACCCCTGGGCGTCGTTGAGCGAGCGCGAGCAGGAAGTGATCACATTGGTCGCTCTCGGTCACACCTCAGCCGAGATCGCCGAGCGTTTAAGTTTGAGCGCGAAGACCGTGGAGACCTATCGCGCGCGCGGGATGGAAAAATTAAATTTGCGCTCCCGCGCGGCGCTGGTGCAGTTCGCCATCGCGCGCGGGCTGCTTTCAGATAATTATTCGGCGTAGAGACGTTGCTTGCAACGTCTCTACTTCGGAATCAGTATGAAGTGTTGGCACTATAATAAGGACTGGCAAGCCAAATATATTTCATTGCAACATCCACTCTCATGTCTAAACCTACTCGCGGCGAAGTCGAAGCGTCACTCGCTAACGCCCTCATTCAGTTTGAAAAAGATCATCTCGGACGAGGTCCTGCCGAAGCTCGCGTGTTTATCATCGAGGATATGATCCTCGTCCGCCTGCGTGGTGTGCTGACGTCGGCTGAATCAAAGTTAGCGCAAACGACTGAGGGACATACTCTGATCAAGCAAGTGCGGCGACAACTTTTAGAAGGATCGCGCTCGTTGCTAGAAAATATTGTCAAGGAAAAGACGGGTTGCCAGATGATAAGTCTGCACACCGACATCAGCGCCAAAACCAGTGAGCGTATTATTGTATTTACTCTCACCGAGAACTTGGGCGCGCAGTTAGAACACAAAGGATGAGAGACTGTTGAGAAATAAATTTAACTGATATTTAGTGCTGTATAATACGAAGCGAACCCCAGATTGAACCTGGATCGGTGGACAAGACAAAGCGCAGTCACTTGGCTTAATCGAGTGACGACGGGTTGCACTGTAGGCCGGCATCACCTTCTAAACAGGAGGTCTGCCGGCCTTTTTTATTTTTGGAGGTCACCATGAAACACTATCTTCCCCCCTTCAGTTTGCCGCCTCGCTGGCGGTGGGTATTCTGGCCAATCGTGGG
>JACRLA010000085.1:3591-5777 GCA_016215145.1 Chloroflexota bacterium | reverse complement strand
TATGGTTAGAAGAAGAAGCCATTACCCTTGCGGTCTGCGCGCCCCTCGCAGCACTCCTCGGCATGGCGGCATTATTGTATTGGTTCAATCACATCGTTTTCAAGGCAGCTCAAATACGCCGCGAAGACTTGACGGGCAAAACTATTTCACGAGATAAAAAATAATGACAACAACGATTAAAAACAAAACAACCATTTGGCACACCTTCTCCAGCGAAACACTCTTCACTCTTCTGAAATCTGCGCCCAACGGATTGGCGCACGATGAGTCGGCGCGCCGTTTAGCCGAACACTGACCCAACGAATTGCAAGCGGCTCAACGCATCTCGCCGTGGACGTTGCTCTTTGAACAATTCAAGAACGTGTTGATAGTGATCTTGCTAGTTGCCACAGCACTTTCGGCTTTCTTGGGGCATGGTGTTGAAGCCATTGCGATTGCGGTGATCGTACTGTTCGCGGTGCTGTTAGGTTTTGTGCAAGAGTATCGCGCTGAACGGGCGATTGAAGCCTTGCGCCAAATGGCGGCGCCCATTGCCACTGTATTGCGCGGGGGCGAAGAAATAGAAGTGGCGGCGCGCGAGCTGGTGCCGGGTGATGTGATCCTCCTCCGCGCCGGGAATAAAATTCCGGCTGATGTCCGATTGATCGAGTCGGTCAATTTGCAAATCGAAGAAGCCGCACTCACCGGCGAGTCGGTGCCGGTAGAAAAACACGCCGCGCCTCTCGCCAACGATGACTTGGCGTTGGGTGATCGCAAGAACATGGGCTACGCCGGTACCGTTGCCACTTACGGGCGAGGTCGGGCGATGGTCGTCGCAACGGGCATGAGCACTGAGTTCGGCAAGATCGCTCAAATGCTACAAACGATTGAAACTGGTAAGACTCCGTTGCAAGAAAATTTGGATAAGGTCGGGCACACGCTGGCGCGCGCCGCCTTTGTTGTGGTGGCGATCATCGTTGCTCTCGGACTCTTCCGCGGACAACCTTTTATCGAGATGTTGATCTTCGGCATTGCGTTAGCAGTCGCCGTGGTGCCCGAAGCGTTACCGGCAGTGGTCACTATCTCTCTCGCTCTCGGTGTGCAGCGCATGGTGAAGCGTAATGCGCTGATGCGCCGCCTACCGGCAGTTGAAACACTCGGCAGCACTTCGGTGATCTGCTCTGACAAGACCGGCACGCTGACGAAGGACGAGATGACGGCGCGCAAAATTTTTGTAGATGGACAAACACTGGAAGTATCGGGGGCGGGGTATGCGCCGTTTGGTCAATTCTCGTGTAACGGCGTCACCGTTAAACCTTCTACGCCACTCACACAATTGTTGCGGGCGGCTACTCTTGCTTCCGACGCGCACATTGTCCGCAGCGAATCTGACGATCGGTGGCACGTCAAGGGCGACCCGACCGAAGGCGCGTTGGTGGTTGCCGCCGCCAAAGCCGGGTTGCCCATCGGAAACGAAACGCATGACGACGCTGCACACGAGTTCCGAGGGAATAATCGCCTGTGCCAAAGGCGCGCCAGAAATCATCCTTGATTCTTGTGCGCGGCTGTTAACGACAACGGGTGAAGTGTCGCTCGACGTTGCCAGCAAAGAGATGATTCTGGAAACGGCTCGACAGATGGCGAGCGAAGCGTTGCGCGTTTTAGCGGTGGCATCCAAATCAAACGCCAAGTTGGAGAACGCCGAACACGACATGACGTTTCTGGGATTGGTGGGAATGATTGACCCGCCTCGACCCGAAGCCAAAGCGGCGATTCAAACGTGTGAGCAAGCCGGTATTAAGGCAGTCATGATCACCGGCGATCACCCTCTCACGGCGCAAGCCGTCGCCCGCGAATTAGGTTTGCTCAAGGCGGGTCGCGTAATCACGGGCGCGGAACTAGAGGCGATGAGCGAGTCCGAATTTGAGCAAGAGGTGGAAAAAATTGAAGTCTATGCCCGCGTCTCCCCGGCGCATAAATTACGCGTGGTCACGGCATTACAAAAGAAAGAACACGTCGTTGCCATGACGGGCGACGGAGTCAACGATGCGCCCGCGCTTAAAAAGGCGGACATCGGTATTGCGATGGGCATCACCGGCACGGACGTGACTAAAGAAGCGGCGGCGATGACGCTCACTGATGACAACTTCGCTTCCATCGTGGCGGCGGTGGAAGAGGGGCGCGGCATCTTCGGCAATATCAAAAAG
>JACRLA010000085.1:0-3553 GCA_016215145.1 Chloroflexota bacterium | reverse complement strand
GTATTTGATGTATCTGCTGTCATCTAACATTGGTGAAATTGGGTTGATGGCGGGTGCTACTTTGTTGGGGCTGCCTCTGCCATTGAGTGCGGTGCAAATTTTATATGTCAATCTTGCCACCGACGGCTTGCCGGCTTTAGCCTTAGCCGTAGACCCTCACGAACCCGATCTGATGCGCCGCCAGCCGCGCAACCCGCGCACTGGCATTTTCACTCGCCCCGTTGTGATTCTTATGATAGTGGGCGGCGTGTGGTCTGCCATTATTAACTTGAGTCTCTTCGCGTGGGCACTGCGTTCAGGGATCAGTATCGAAGAATCCATGACGATGACGTTTGTCTCGCTGGTGTTGATTCAATTCTTCAAAGCCTACAACTTCCGCTCTGACCGTCATTCGGTGTTGAACAAACCCTTTGCCAACAAATGGTTTAATTTGGCGATCCTGTGGGAGTTAGCGCTGTTAGTGGTGATCGTCTACGTTCCTGTACTACATGAACCATTTGGTACATTTAGTTTGCCATTGATTGATTGGGCAATTGTCATTCTCTTGTCTTTGACGATCTCACCCGTGTTAGAACTAGCGAAGTGGATGGAACGGCGCGGCTGGTTTGGGAAGATGTCATAATGAATCGACTCGTCGCCGTATCTACCAGAGAAAGCATTTTCTCTGAATACCAAGAGTCGCCCATCGGGCTTCTGTTGGAGTATCACAACCTCGACCGACCTTTGGATGAGTACGCCAATGCCCAACTGTTGATTGGCATGTGCATGGACAATCGCAAACATCTTCGTCTACCGGATAATTTTGCCTTTATCATTCGGTCCGGCGGAGCGAATCTCAGGTATAGCGAATTCAAAGTGTCGTACGCCATCGCCATCGGCGGAGTCAAAGCCATTGCGCTCATTGGACACAACAACTGCGGCATGGTAAACCTAATGTCCAAGCGAGAGTCTTTTGTGCAAGGTCTGGTGGAGAATGCTGGGTGGAACAGAGAAAAGGCAGAAGACCACTTTGAGCTTTTAGCGCCCATGTTTGAGATCGGGAATGAGATAGGTTTTGTCTTGAGCGAAGCCAAACGGTTGCGTTTGCAGTATCCAAAAATTCAAATTGCTCCGTTGCTGTTTCGCCTAGAAGACAGTCGTTTGTATTTGATAAACGAACTTCAGCCCGCGATATAATTCCGGGCAAGCAGTGAAAGTAGACCGCGAAGAGCGGTCAGTTTTTTAAATGGACTCTCTCACCACCATCTTCCTCTCCCTCTTTTTTTTCGCGGCGGCGATTCTATATTCGCTCTCCCTCTTTTTTTTCGCGGCGGCGATTCTATATTCGTCGGTGGGTCACGCCGGAGCCTCAGCCTATCAGGCGGTGATGGCGTTGTTCGGCGTTGCGCCCGCCACGATGAAGGCGACGGCGCTGGCGTTGAACATTGTGGTCGCTTCGGTGGGCGCGTTTAAGTTTTATCGCGCCGGATTTTTTTCGTGGCGCGTGTTCGTTCCGTTTGCGCTGGGCTCGATCCCCTTTGCTTTTATCGGCGGGCAGATCACGTTGAGCGATTGGTTTTATAAAGTGATCGTCGGCGTGATCTTATTGTTTGCGGCGTATCGCATGTTTGCGGTGAGCGCGGTTAAAGGGGAAGAGGCGGTGCGCCCGTTGCCAATTTGGATCGGGGTGGGGTGCGGAATCGGCATTGGGCTGCTGTCCGGTCTCACCGGAGTCGGCGGCGGAATCTTTTTGAGTCCGTTGTTGATCCTGATGAGGTGGGCGGATGCGAAGATGACGGCGGGAATCTCGGTCACATTTATTTTAGTTAATTCGATTGCCGGGCTGGCGGGCAATGTGTCGCGCGTCAATGCGCTGCCCTCTATTATTCCGTTGTGGATGCTCGCCGTGTTGATCGGCGGGTTGATCGGCGCGGAATATGGGAGTAGGCGTTTTGGCAGCGTGACGTTGAAACGGTTGTTGGCGCTGGTGTTGTTATTGGGCGGGTTAGCGTTGATGCTGGATGGGGTGAAATTACTCCTATCAGGTTTTCCCTGACAATTCCCTCGCAAGTTGCGTAATTCTCCTGCTACACCCCAATCATTAATCCTCCTAAAGTAAAGAGTGAAAGACCCGAAGGGTTTCACCCACTCCGCTTCGCTACGGGGCGCTTCGCGAAACCCTTCGGGTCTAAGCACATATACGAAAAGGAGGCAGTATGACTAATGTTTCAAGTTCTGTGAACCGGCGCGAGTTTTTAAAATCCGCTGGGGCTGCCGTTGGTTTTCTCGGCGCGCTCAGCGCGCACCCCGAAGCGGTGATTGCTTCGGTGGCAGAACAAACCGGCGCGCCCAATTTGCAAGCCTCACTCAGCTCCGACATTGTGATGCGGATGCAAGTGGAATTGCAAAAGGCGTTAAAGAAGTCGGCGAAAGAAAGACGATGGGTGATGGTGATCGATCTTCGCAAGTGTGTCGGGTGTCACGCCTGCACCATCGCCTGCGTCGCCGAAAACAAGTTGCCGCCGGGTGTGGTCTATCGTCCGGTGATCGAACAAGAACACGGCACCTATCCGCGTGTGACGCGCACCTTTACCCCGCGCCCGTGTATGCAGTGTGATCGTCCACCCTGCACGCCGGTCTGTCCGGTGAATGCCACTTATAAAAATAATGAGGGTGTGGTGGTGGTGGACTACGAGCAGTGCATCGGTTGTCGCGCCTGCATCTCCGCCTGCCCGTACGGCGCGCGCACTTCGGATTTTGGTTACACCTACACCGAAGGCACGCCCGTCGCCGACGGCTTGATCGTTGGGCAGAATGTCGCCGACGATTACGAGCGCGCCAAAAATTTTGAATACGGCAAAGGGTATGCGCGCACGGGCGATAAAGATTCGCCGATTGGCAACGCCCGCAAGTGCCACTTCTGTTTGCATCGCGTCAAAGAGGGGATGCTGCCCCAATGCACCACAACCTGCATCGGACGCGCCACGATGTTCGGCGACGCCAATGATCTCGACAGCTTAGTGGCTGAGATGATCAACAAGCCCAACGTGATGCGGCTCAAAGAAGAACTCGGCACCGAGCCGCGCGTGTATTACCTGACCTAAAGGAGCCTCGCCATGTTAAACACAACTCTACTTAAAAAATTAACTTACGGCGTGGGCGCGCTTGCCTTGCTGTTGGGTCTGTATGGTTTGTTCACGCGCCTCTTCATCGGTGAGCGCGACGTGAACTATGGTTCGTACGTGGTCTGGGGTTTATGGGTCGCCATGTATTTGTTCTTTGCCGGCATCTCTACCGGCGCCTACATGATCGCCACCCTCGACTTTCTTTTTGACATCCCGCTCTTCAAAGGCACGGGCAAATTTGCTTTGTGGGGCGCGTTAGTGACTATGCCCGTTGCGCTGATGACCATCGGAATGGATCTCGGACACATGGAACGAATCTGGAAAGTGTATGTGCAGCCCAACTTCTTCTCGCTACTGGCGCAGATGGTGTGGGGCTACACCATTTTCTTTTTCGTCATCGCCCTCACGTTATGGGTCACAGTTTTTAAACCAAGCAAGAACACGTTGCT
>JACRLA010000334.1 GCA_016215145.1 Chloroflexota bacterium | reverse complement strand
GAGGCGGCAACCCCGATGATCGGGATAGATAAAATGATCGGGGCGATGAGAAGCGGAGTCGGCGCGAGTCCGATCCACATCATTAGGATCGAAATCGCGCCGAGGCTGAGTCCGAGTCCGCTAAAAAAAGTGAGCGGGGCAAAGTGCGGCGAACCGTGCAGCAAGCGGCGCGCGGGCAGCCACAACCAGAACGCGCCCGCCGCGACAAAAAGCAAGCCGATCATCCAAAGACCAACACGCGCGGAGTCCGCATCCCCTTTTCGATCTCAGCGCGGGTCGCGTTGAGTTCATCCATCACGGCGTTGTGTTGAATCAAAACGGCGAGCATGTCCGCACCTTTGCACGCTTCGGCGAGTGTTGACTTCCAGCGATACCCTTCGACGAGCGGATCGAAGTGATCGATCTCGTAACCGTCTTCGCGCAAAATTTTGACGATCTCAATTGCCGGGCTCTCGCGCGGGTCTTCGGTGTTTGCTTTGTATGCCGCGCCGATGAGGACGAGTTTAGGGTTGTCAATGTCGCGCACGGCTTTGCGGATTTTCGCGGCGACTTTGTGAGGCATCTCGTCGTTGATGAGGCGCGAAGTGAAGATGAGACGCGAGTTGGCGGGATCAACTTCTTTAATGAACCACGGGTCGAGCGGGATGCAGTGACCACCGACGCCGATGCCGGGGCGAAGAATTTTTACGCGCGGATGTTTGTTGGAAAGTTCAATCGCTTGAAACGGATCAATGCCCAACCCTTCGGCAACGGCGGCGAACTCGTTGGCGAGGGCGATGTTCACGTCACGATAGGTGTTCTCCATGAGCTTGCACAACTCGGCGGTGACGTCGTCGGTTTGATAGAGATTGCCTTTGACAAAAGTGGCGTAGACCGCGCTGGCAAGGTCGCGTGATTTTTGATCGGCGGCGCCGATGATGCGATCATTGTGGACGATCTCGTAGAACACGTCGCCGGGCAAGATTCTTTCCGGGCAGTGAGCCAGATATAAATCTTTGCCGACTTTGAGTCCGCTCTTCTCCAGAATGGGAGTCATGAACTCTTTGCAGGTCAACGGCGGCACGGTGGATTCCAAAATGACGACGTTGCCCGCTTTGAGATACGGCACGATGGATTCGGTAGCATCGCGCACGTATTTCATCTCGGCAACTTTTTTGCGATGATCCACCGGCGTGGGGACGGCGATCAAAAACACGTCGGCGGCGGCGGGCGTGGTTTGGGCGCGCAAGTTGGCGCGCACTTGCGGCTCGTCCATGATCTTTTGCAGTTCATCTTCTTTGATGTGAAGAACGCCGTCGTTGATCGCTCGCACGATGTTCT
Source organism: Chloroflexota bacterium (assembly GCA_016215145.1). Taxonomy (GTDB): domain Bacteria; phylum Chloroflexota; class Anaerolineae; order Anaerolineales; family VGOW01; genus VGOW01. The sequence goes on along the minus strand of JACRLA010000334.1, from coordinate 25,902 downwards.
CGTTGATGTCCACGCCGATGACGGTGTGACCGGCTCGCGCTAATAACAATGCGGCTGGCAGCCCCACGTAGCCGGTGCCGATGACGCAGATGGTTTGTTTCGTTTCTGGCATTCGTCAATCGTAATTAGTAAATAGTAATTAGTAATTACGTTACCAATTACCAATTACCAATTACTTTTTATACACTTTCTTCTGCCACTCAATCGTTTTCGGAATCCCAACAGAGAGCGGCACTTGCGGGTGATGGTCGAGATCGCGCACCGATTTTGCAATATCAGTTTTCTTGTCGCGCGTGTTATGTTCTTCTACTTGCACGTAGTTCACCAAGCGATCCTCTTTGCCAATGTATTTCAAAATCATATCGGAGAGGGCTTTGATGTCGTGATACTCGTCACCGGCGATGTTGTAGACCTCACCGGATTTAAATCGTTCAGAGATATTTGCCAACGTGCGAACCGTATCGGTGATATACGACGACGTGCGATGATGATCGAGATACACGGTGTAGGGCATGTCGTGCAAAGCGCGATAGATAAATTGGCAGACCACGCTGCGATATTCCGAATAAGGTTCGCCGGGACCGTAGGTGTTGAACAGCCGCACGCGCACCGTCTCCGTGCCGAAACGATCCGCCGAATTCATAATTTGCATTTCGTTCACCCACTTGGAGATGGCGTAATCGTTCATCTGCCGAATCGGAACTTTGCTCGGCGTGTCCTCATACATCACGTCATTCCAATCGCCATAAACTTCTGACGAACTAAAGAACACCATGCGGAATTTGCGCGCTTCTTGAAAACGCAAAATGTTCTTCGTGCCAATCGCGTTCGACTGCCAAACTTTTTCGTAATAGTCCTCGCCATTCCAGCGCCCGAACTCGGCGGCGGCGTGATACACAAATTCAAAATCGGCGCGATCAAACACGCGCTGCACTTGGCGATAATCGCCCACGTCACAACGGATATAGTTGGGTCCTTCAGAATGGGGAAGATCACACACCCACACTTCGTGACCCCGCTCCTTCAATTCACGGGCAAGCGGCGCGCCCACCGCGCCCAACCCGCCCGTCACTAAAATTTTCATAACAGTCCTCCAAAGGCAGATAAATCTGCGTCAACACGAAGTCCACGTAGGTGGACTTCGCCTTGTGTTGCCGCGATTTCAATCGCCGCGAATTTTTTGAAAAGTAAAATTTAAACTTACAAACAAAGTCCACACCATCGCTGGCACACCCAAGCTCAACGCAGGCATGGTGAAGCGAATCGGATCGTCAAAAAAAAGATACGTGGAAACGTGAACTCCAAACGACGCTGCCGGAGCGACAAACGCCGTCAACGCTTCCACCTTGCCGCGTTGAACCCACATCCGCCAAAAAGCGTAAATCAACATCGCGCATCCTAACACAGCGATCAACATCACCAGCCAATTGCCGCGCGTGATCGTCAAAAAATTCTCCAGCAAAAATCGCGGAGAGAACGGCGTGTTGTTCCATTCAAACCGCAATCCATTTTCGCCCGGACGCAGCCAATTGCGAATATAAGGAATGTCCAGAATGCTTCCAAAGAACGCGCTGTAAATTAATTGCGGGCTAAACCCCACTACCCCGCCCAACGCGAACCACGCTATCGCCCGCCACTGCCGCATCAATATCAGCGCAAACACCATCGGCGCAATCATCGCCAGCGAATGAATCCGTATCGCGGTAGCAATGCCCAAACTCACGCCCGCTAAAATCCACAGCCGCTTGACTCCAAGAAAACGGGTTTCTTCTAATTGATGAGCGCGTATCAACAAGTATGCGCCCAGCAACGCAAAAAAAATTGCCGGTCCATCGGTTAAACCATTTGCCCAAAATTGGCGCGACACAAACACGTTACGCAACGACACCGCCTGTGGAAAAAAACCGAACGCCCACCACATCAGATACGGAGAAAAAGTCCACGACGCGGTAGCGATCAAACTCTGCCAACGACTAGCGGTCAAGCGCCACGTCAACTGCGCCATCACCCACACACTGAGCGAGCCCAAAACAAAACTGTGGATCGGAGTCAAAAACGCCAGCGCCTCTTCGTAACCATTCGCGTTCGTTAAACGGATCGCCAGCGCCATCCACAACACCCACGCGCCGCTCATCGGCACGTAAGCAAACTCCCCCGCCAGCACGCGCTGCGCCGCCAAAAAATACGGATAGATGTCTGCGCCGTGATAAAACGCCCAACCCACATGGTAGTCCAACTTCGGCACATCCCCCAACAATAAACCCATCATGATCACGCGGAGGATCACCAAAGCGATCACGAGACGTGACCACCAACGTTCTAGATCAAAATTCAATTCGCACACTCCAAAATTTTTTTCGCCCGCGTCAGCCACGTCGAGCGTTCAGCCGTGGCGCGGGCGTTTGCCGCCAGCCGCTCGCGCAGCGACTCATCCTTCAGCAGTTGATCAAACGAATCACGAAGCGCGCCTTCATCGTCCGGCGCTGCTAACAAAGCGTTCTCGCCGTGCGTCAACACATAACGCAGCGCGGGCAGATCACTTGCCACTATCGAGCGACCTGCCGCCAGATATTCATAGAGCTTCAAGGGCGACATCCATTGAGTCGTTTCTTCGCCGCTCGGCGTGAGCGTGCGCGCGCTGTAAGGCATCGCCAAAATATCCGCAGCGAAGAGATAAAGCGGCACTCGCGCCGGTGATTGAGTCGTTTCTTCGCCGCTCGGCGTGAGCGTGCGCGCGCTGTAAGGCATCGCCAAAATATCCGCAGCGAAGAGATAAAGCGGCACTCGCGCCGGTGATTGATAGCCAACAAAACGCACGTTACCTGCGCCCAACGCTTTTGCTTTCTCGCGCCACGCGGCAACTTCATCGGCATCACGTCCACCTACGATCAACAGCTGCGCAGGCAAGGCGGCAACAGCTTTAAATAGAATTTCTAAACCGCGCCCTTCATACAACCCGCCCACATACGCAATGGTGGGCAATTTGCCAATTTGCCCCACTCCTAATTTTTCGCGCGCTTCTTCTTTCGACAGACGTGGCTCAAAACGTTTGAGGTCAACACCATCCGATGCAACGAATGACTCCAAATTAAATTCGCGCCGATAAATTTCTTGCAGCGGCGGCGAGATGACAATCAAACGCCCGCGTGGGTGGCGGGCGATCCAAGTGAGCATTAATTTTTCGCGCGCGGTCAGCGGGCGACCATGCGCCTCGACGCACGCGCGCGCGCCGCGCAACAACGCCACAAACGGCGCAACGAGATCACGTCCACGCGCATAACAAATCCAATCGCCGCGTTCGCGCCACGCGGCGCGCATCTGAAAAACATCCGCCGCGCGCGGCACGTTCAACCAGTGCGGAGTCTCGAACAAAAAATTTCGAGAGACACCATAATAATCAAACACATTGTTGCTTGACTCTAAAGGACGCGCGACCAATTTTACCATCGCGCCCGCTTCGGCAAAGGCAGCGCACATTTGCATCACTTGAATGGAAGATGCCTTTGATGTGGGGAACGAGCCAGTGGTGATGTATGTGAGACGCATAGCGGGGCAGACTTCCGAAGTTTTTAAAACTTCGGAAGTCTATGTTGTCTCCATGTTTCGTACACTTGCCACGCCCACAACGCCGAACCGCCCAAGCGCGCGCCGTTGATGGTTTGCGCCTCTTGCCAATTTAAGAGCGGCGCCGAGAATCCTTTTTTACTTCGATTCAAAATTGATTCGGGCAGCACGCCGATTAACGCTTCGCGGAAAATTGATTTTTGGAATCGCCACTCTGCCGGAAGTGATGCCGCCAACTCCACCCAAGCATGATCTAATAGTGGGACCCTCACTTCCAGTGAAGCCGCCATGCTCGCCCGATCCACCTTCGTCAAAATATCGTCATGCAAATACGTCTTAATGTCCACGTACTGCATCGCCGAAATTTCATCTAAGTCGTCGCGCCAAAATTTTCGCACGTACCAATAATCATCGTAGTCTTTAAATTCGCGGGCAAGGTCGGGCAGAAGTTTCGGTTTTTGAAATGCTTTCACTGAATCGATCAAGGCGCCATAACGATCCGCGCCGCGCTTGCCGCGCAGATCAAGATCGCCGGCGCTGATCAAGCCTAAAATTTTTGGCACGCCTGTAAACGGCGTTAGTGCTTTGAGCAAAATTTTTTCATAGATTAGATCGCGGAGTAACAGCGCGCCGCTCTCACGTTGAGCCATCTCCACCCATTTAAGATAACGGATGTAACCGGCGAGAGTCTCATCGCCACCATCACCCGCCACAACAACTTTCACATGTTCAGCCGCCAACCGCGACACTGCCAGAGTCGGCAACCCGGAACCATCGGCAAAAGGTTCGTCGTAGAGATCGATCATTTGATCAAGCGCGGATGAAAAATCTTGACGCGAGACGATGCGCGTGCGATGCGTTGTATGAAATGTATCAGCGACGATTTGGGCGTATTTCAATTCGGAATGTTCTTCAATATCAAAGCCGATGGAGAAGGATTGGAGGTTGGAGATTGGAGATTGGCTAGAGGCGGCGGCTGTTACCGCGCTTGAGTCCAGCCCCCCTGAGAGGAGGACGCCCACGGGAACATCGGCGATGAGGTGGGAGGAGGTAGATTTAAAAAGTTGGTCGCGCACGGCATCGGCGGCATCCCCTTTGGAAAGAGGCGAAGTCCCCCAATTTTTTATATCCCAATACTCATTGATTTTTAGATCGCCATTGAAGATCGCGTAATGCGCGGGTGGCAGTTTGCGAATGTGTTTGTAAATTGTTTTGGGCGTGGGGACGTAGAGATAAGTGAAGTAATCCCAGATAGCAGAGTGATCGAGATCGGTGTTGAGGCGGAGGGTGAGGAGCGATTTGATCTCGGAGGCGAAAGCGAATTTTTTTTCGTCCCAATAATAATGAAGCGGCTTGATGCCGAGACGATCCCGAGCCATGAAGAGTGTGTGATCGTTTTGATTCCAGATAGCAAAGGCGAACATGCCGCTTAAACGTTTAACGACTTCTACACCCCACTCTTCGTAACCGTGCAAAACAGTTTCGGTGTCGGAAGTAGATCGAAATTCGTGACCGGCATTAACAAGTTCGCGCCGCAGTTCGGGGTAGTTATACACTTCGCCGTTGAAGACGATCCAAAGTGATCCGTCTTCGTTGGTCATGGGTTGATGACCGTTGGGCGAGAGGTCAATGATGGCGAGTCGGCGAAACCCAAAACCAAGTTGGTGATCGGGCGAGAGGTAGTAGCCTTCGTCGTCGGGCCCGCGATGGCGTTGGCGATGGTTCATCGCTTTGAGCGAGGCGTGATCCACAGAGTGATCGGATTGATAGAGACCGCAGATGCCGCACATGGTTAGAGATTGGAGATTGGAGATTGGATGTTGGAGAGTAGAGGGCGGAGTTGACCCCAAGTGTGGCGGGCTTTTTCGTAGAGGGGATAAGGCAAGTGGGTTTGCAGTTGCAGTTTGAGTTCGTGCCAGCCTGAGAGAGATGTTGGATCGATCTCTTTTGCTTGATCTAAACTTCGCCGTGCATCGGCGGCGCGACCTGCTTGCCATTGCAGAAACGCTTGTTTGATATAAGTACCTGCCCGTGATCGCGCTTGAAGTTTTTGCAGATGAGGCGGCAACGTGTTGCCGTTAAAAAGTTTTTCGAGCACGGCGCGATGCTCGTCGCAAATTTTTTCAGTGCCAGTGAGAGTCTTCGTGCCTTCCCAAGTTCGCAATGCGGCAAAGGGTTCGTAGATCACACGAATTTGATTTTGCGGAATGGCGAGCGCGATACGAATCCAGTATTCCCAATCCATCACGTAATGCAATTCAGGATCAGGATAGCCGATCATATCAATCACACGGCGATGCACAAAAGTAGAAGGCTGATGAGGGACGCCGCCGCCCGTCGTCAACATCGTTTCGACGTTGAAGTGCCGCGCATACTTGTCGCCGATAACGTTGCCACTTTCATCCACAATCGCCCCACTGCCGATGACGACCATCACGCTTGGATCACTAAACGCTTCGGCAACTTTTTGCAAGGCGTTCGGCATAAAGTAATCATCGGAGTTGAGCCACGCCAACACATCACCCGTCGCACGTTTCCAGCCGCGCACAATGGCGTCGGTCTGCCCTTTATCAGGTTCGCTTACCCAATACTTGATTCGATCCGCATACTTCTTGATGATCTCGACACTGCCATCGGTCGAGCCGCCATCTAAAACAAAATACTCCACGCTCACATTTTGTTGAGTGATGACGGAGCGAATCGTTTGTTCGAGATAGGGAGATTGGTTGAAGGAGGGGGTGGTGATAGAGAGCTTAGGAGGCATGGTTACGCAAACGATACCATGAGACGGTGTGAGAGTGCTGCCCCAAGCAAACTGCGAGGTCCCCGATGTCCGTAACCAAAATTAAATTCGGGATCAGCATTGGCGACAGAATGGATTGCGTGACGCACTGCCAAGATATATGGCTTATAGATCATGTCTACTTGTTGCTGATCGAAATGATATGTAGGTGTGACAGTCTCATATAGGTAAGAAGCAACAATGGTAAAGGCATGGAAATGATAAAAGATTAAAGGTTGATTTTGCGCCATTAAACGATTATCAACTTGATACACAGGAAAGCGAGTCAAATTCCAAGGGGCAACACCTGCCCCCAAGTGCTGCAAGACGGCAACGCCGTCGAATCGCGTCGTCCAATCATCAAGGTATTTTTGATCGCCAAATTTGCCGTCCTCGGCGCGGGCATAACACCATTCTAAACACCGCTCGCGCCACCAACGCAAACAGCCGAGTCCGTTGCCATCACGGCGAAAGATCATCAAACCCACGTTATAGAGTCCGCTGATCGCCGTTTGGTATTCACGCTCCGGCGAGTAACGATGTTCGATGAGCATGATAGATCGATCCGCCAGTTCGTCAAAAATCGGTTGAAGCGAAGAATAAAAAAAGAGATCGGAATCAATGTAAGTGACGAGATCAATATCGGGAGATTGGGCAAAAACGTAAAGCGGAAGCGACGAAGTGCTTGTCCAATAATATTCGCGCAGTTGCCGAGACGGTTTAACCGTGACAAGTTCAGGATTGGCATTTTCAAATTCGGCGAGTGAAATTAATCGGGCGCGGGACAGATTTAGCTTTCGGAGGGTGTGATACGACTCGTCGTCGTAGCAAAGAATCCATAACAAGAACTCTGAGTCATGTTGTATCAACGACCCATATAGAGCCAGACCACGATATAAGTAATGACGATCAAAATAGGTGCAATAGTGGCGCATGAAATATTAATTCTCAACTGCGTTTGAGCGTAAGATACGTCTTCATTTGCGCCACCTCGTCGGCGCCGGGCAAAGTGTATTGTTCAATATGGTATGTTTCGATTACCTCTAAGCCATGTCGGTCGAATAAGCGAAACAACTCGTCACGATTAAATGCGTATTCAACCGTACACACGCCGTAGGCGAACTTTGAAAACGCCGCCGTCGGCGCCCTCTCGAAGATCGGCGTGCGATGGAAGATACACCACTGTTTTGATACGCGCGCCGACTCGGCGATCACCGATTCGTAATCAGGGACGTGTAGCAACACCGTCCCCGAAAACAAAATGTCACAGGCCGAATTTCCGAACGGCAAGTGACAAGCGTCGCCATTGATCAGAGGCAGATGTGGATAGACTCCCTTGCCTTGAGACACAAGCGGAAATGAATAATCCAAGCCAACATAATTAACGACGCCCCCGCAGAGGTGCGAGAGAACTTCGGAGTAATAGCCGCTGGCGCATCCCACTTCCACAATCAAAGGATCAACCAAGTCGGTGCGCGCCACCGCGCGCGCCGACATTTGATACATCAACGACGGGAAACCAAAATACATCTTGCGTAGATCGTCGTTCACCAACGCACGCTGCGCCAATGGGATGTTGGGATCGCGCCAGCTATTTCTCAAATCTGCCAAAGATTGCGAGGCAGACAGCCGTTGATAACCGTAAGACACTTTGCGCGGTAGAGTCGGCGCGCGCCGTCGTCTCTCCCATTCCCACTTCAGGCGGCGGATGCCGGGCAATTTTTCCGCGCGCTTCAATAGAGATAGAGAGCGTCTGCGCCACACCCGCCTGAAATGATCGCGCTTCCAAACACGCACAAGATCGCGCGGGGTTACCACCGATGCCCGCGCATACTTTTCGACGAAAGATGATACTTCTTCCATCCGGTTGGCATAAGTGTGATCACGCAGAGTCCGCGTCTGACCGGCTTGAGCGATCTTCTCACGCTCCTCTTCATGATCTAGATAGTATCGAATTTTCTCGACACACTCGTCTGCCGAGCGATACGCCACCACTTCTTGATCTGTTTCAAAGAGATCTTCTAAATTTTCTTTTGCATCGGTGATCAATAACGTCCCAACGCCGGTTGCTTCATAAAGCCGCATATTGTTAGCAAAACGCCCCGACACTTCGATATGCCGATTGAGGGCAATGTGTGACGAAGACAACACGCGATACATTTCGATCCCCCATGCCTCGCCACGATAAGTGCGGCGTATCGGCGAATCGGGAGACAGCGACTCCACACCCTGCCCCCAAAATTCCAACGGGCAGTGCCGCGCCACCGCTTCTAGCATCGTTGTGCCGCGCTGATGATCGGGCGAATACGATCCAAGAAAAATTACGCCATCGCGTTTGGATTTTGGGATGCGGGTTAATACTCGCGGCTCAAAAGCAATCCGCAGATATTCGCTGGCAACGCCCATTCGTTTCAATTGAGCGACAAAATGTGGAAATGAACTCAACACCAAGTCGTAGCCACTCAAGTCAATTTCGGGAAGCGGTGACGCCGTCTGCCCGATGACGAGCCGCACATTGTCGTGAACCATTCTCAGCAGGTCTGTATCCGTCCACTTCATATTTTGGACATACAATACATCGGGTCGGAATTTCTCCAACTGCGCGGCGATCACCGCGTGCTGCCACACCTTCAGACGCGCGCCATCCGATTCGAGCGGACAAGATCGCCATAACGCCCGCCCATTTTCCTTCGCCCATTGACGTTGAAGCGGGACACAATTGGGGATTAGATCATGCGCCTCATGTCCTAACGCCCGCAAATTTTCCGAATAAAAATCAGACGTGCCGAAGCATTGATCGAGCAAGGAACGCAGTTGGTCGTTGTACGAATACGTCTCTAACTGCGGGTGCCGCCGATAATGAAAGTGAAGAAACTTGGTGTAATAAGTGTCGAGGAATAAAAACTTCATGACGAGAGCAGTTTACGCTGTAGCTGTTCAACGATCTCCCCCAACTTAATCAAATGACGGCATACCACCTCGTAGAAAAAATTTTGCCAGTAAGGGTAACGCGTACGATCTCGCCACAAAACAGACCAACTGACGTCTTTAATAAGTAGCATGGTCTCAAGCAGCAAACTACGCCATAGAGTGAAAGAACGTGAAGTTTCAACTTTAAATACTTTAGCCGAATACCAACCCGAAGCAAAACTTTGAGAGACTGTCCAATCGAGCCGCATTTTTTCCGGGCGCACCAAATGATATACATAAAGTCGCGGTTCGTAGTAGGTAATCGCGTCATTCATTGTGCTACGAATACGCATTACCATCTCTGTCTCTTCGCCATATGCGATCTTGTCGCCAATCATACCTAATTGACTGTTGAAACCACCTAATGCGTCGAGTATTGTGTGCTGAAAAAAAATGTTGTTCCCGATTAAGTGTTCACGCGCGCTCAATACCCGTGAATGATCACCTAAGGTCGTCGAGCTGTAAATATCTTTATACCATGGTGGTTTCGGTGTATTGTAAAAAGCGAAATTGGGTCCACCAAACACTGTCGGGGAAACTTGTTCAATGATTTCTTTAGCAACAGCTATCCACTCCGGCGGTGCTTTGCAATCATCATCAATATACGCCACATATTCACCGCTCGCGATGCGCCAGCCACTGTTGCGAGCGTTAGCAAGTCCTTGTGTCTTCTCAACGACACCCGAAAAGTTAGATCGCTGATCAGAAAACTCTTTTACTACTTGCGGAGTCGAATCAGTCGAATTGTTATTTACTACCACCACCTCATAACACGATACGTCAACAGATTGCTCTACCAAAGACTGCAAACACGTTCTCAAAAGTGATGCCCGGTTAAAGGTGCAGACTACCACAGTGATCAGAGGTCGAATCATTTCAAAACTTCACAGGATGCCAATGTAGGTAATAACAAAAATCGGGTGGAGCATAAATCACTGCTTCAGAAAGGAATGCTGCCCAATACGAGAACCACGATTGCGAGAGGATCAAAGTCGGATACCGCGCCAGCGACATCATATCTTCAACAACATCTCCTTTATGGATAATCACCTTCGCATCGGGGATTCCGCCACTCAATTCTGTTGCCAACGATTCATGGTTGCCGTCGCTAAACAAGTGCAACCGAATCGACGTTCCCAACCCGCGTTTCGCTTCACCAACAGCATTTAGATAGTATTGCATTGGCAATCCATATTGAATATCATCTTGTCGAATATGAATCCCTACCTCACACTTTTCAACTGAGTCAGGCAGCATAGACGCCGACGACGGCAGAATCTCTTTTAACAATTGCTCACGATACTCACCCACATTACGGAAAATTCCGTCGAAGCGAATGACGAACAATGTCTCGCGCATCTGCTGATAAGCAGGCGCAAGGTTGCCCATCATGCCATTCGTTGTATCCCACGACGAATCATCTAGATAAACCACATGCCGAAGTGGATTCAGCAAAGTTTGCATTAACCGATGCCGACGGCTAATGCGCGCTTTCACTTTAGGCGAAAGCGCCAACAGGCGCTCAACTAAAATCAAGTCAAGTTTATCTTGCAGGGAGTGGGAGAAGATATTGGAGAAGTTAAACTTGTCAGCGTGGATGATAGGGCGATAAATAAAACGCCACTTATGCCGCAGAGACAACGTCCGCGCGCAAGCAAACAACTGCAAATGATTCCCTAGCCGCCCCGATAAACTGTAGGTAATCGCGTTCACTGAGAAACGATGAGCGTACGTATGCTCGCGCAGTGTGCGCTCGTAACCCGCTTGGGCGATGCGTGCCCGTTCCCCTTCGTGATCGAGGTAATAGCGCGCACGTTCAACCAATTCTGCTTCAGTATTGAAGTAGGCGGCTTCCACGTCATCATCGTAATATTCTTCAATGTTCTCCGCCCGACCCGATAACATAAAACCGCCGCAGCCGGGTATCTCAAAGTTACGCCCTTTGATCTGTTTGACGAAGCCTTCGCCTTCTGGTCGTGGTGCCGCCTCTTGAACCTGAGACGATCCTTTCAACGCTGCTTTGACCTGCTTGCCAAACGGCACGCGATCCGACGTAACCGAAATCCATCGTCGGACGCGACCATACAAGGTACGCGCTTGAAGTTTAGCAAGCGGCACACCGCCGCCAGTAAAGTTTAAGTTGATTCGACTCTGATTGAATATTCGAATCATGTCGTTCTGTGAAGCGCGTCCGTTCTCCCATCCTACTCCCCACGTGGAGACGGCAACCCCTGAACCTGTCAACTGGCGCACCAAGCGGCGGCGCTCTAAATTCGGTTGTCCCACAAACGCCACATCATATTTCAACGGGAGATCGAGTTTACGATACATGGCATGATTACACGCCCACTGGCTCTTGATCACGTTGCGATAGTTCATCGCTTGATACTTCGGCAAAGCAGTTTGAGATGTCGTGACAACCCAGTTGAAACATGGTGACCAGGGGTGCGCGAATTCCTCGAAGCGATATTGATCATCACAAAACCAGTTGAGGGTCACCGTATCGCCGCCTTTTGAAATGGCACGCATTGTATCCTGATCCAAATAACGAAACAGCACGCAGAAAAGGATGTCCGGCTTTTCAGCGCGCACCACTTCGGCAAGGCGGCGATTCATTTTTTCAAAACCGTATTTCTGGTGAAGTTCGCCTATGTCAAAGTAGAGAACGTCATGCCCCATGTTGACGAGGGCATCATAAAAGTTGTTATGCTCAAAACTCAGACCACGCTCACGGATGCCGTAATCGTATTTGAGAGCGAGGTGGAGGAGGCGCATGAAGACTATGGTCTCAACTGCGGCGCAACTTTATCGAAGATCGCTAAGGCAATATAGTGATTAGCGATATGCGTTACGTGACAATGATCAAGATAAAACTCTTCGCCATTAGGACGATTATTTAATACATCTGAGATGTCAAAGGACTTGATGCCATCGGCAGCAAGTCGCTTCGTCGTAATTTGCAATACCGGATTACCGATATTGAAAGATTCTTGCATTCCCGGATACAAAATAAATTTTTTCGCCGCCAGCTTCTTTTCGTAATCCGTCATCGGCGATGAAGTGAACAGATTGGGCTGGAAGAAATGATAGAACTCTGCACCTGACGATTGAGTTAGCCGCGCAGATTCAAGCACACCATCATAGTAGACACGATCCAATTCGGTTTTAAGTTGTTCAACTCGGGCTTTGTCGTTAAGATGCGTAGGCGCAGGTTGAATTTCGTACGGATACAAAAACAGGTTTGCAAATTCAGATTGACCGCCAAAAACGTTGTAGAGATTCAGTTTCGCTTTCTGCAATGAGTTCAAGTCGGCAAAGACACGGCGGTTATCACCCACAATCCACCCTCGTGGATTGCCATTCATCAACGATTGGGTAATATCATTCACGCCATCGTAAAAGATCACGACATCGCCTTCTTTGAGGCGAATCGTTTTCAACAACTCTATTTGCTGAGCCACCGTCGCTGTCACCGCCCCCAAATTTTCCACACGATAGACATCGCCAAATTTTTGATTCAATAACACTTGTAATTGACTGGGGATAGTGTGTTGATCTGGAACTTCAGCAGCAAAAGTCGTCGAGCCACCCACAACGTACACTGTGCGTTTTGCCGTTGGCGGTTGCCCCGTCGTAAGTCGTCGTCCATTCGCCGCGTTGATATATTGTCCCTGATAGTCAATTGGGATCATTAACCGTGTGTCGGTTTGAGTTATCCACCCGGATCCGCTGCTAAAAACTCCCCACTCTTTAAGAAATGTTTCGGAATAATACGGCGCATCTCTGAACGGCAACGGGCGCGAAACGCGAAACTGTTCAACGGATTTGATCCGCGCATCAGGATTGAATTGTATATGGACTCGCGCGCCCACTTCTAATAGTAATGAAGCGATTAGCAATGTCCATATAAACAATAGGATCTGATTCAACACGAATACGAGATGTCCCCGTATCTCCACCCAAGCTGCCGCCTTTGGGAGACTTACTACAACACTCGCCGCGATCAATAACATACCCACACCTGCACCGATGAGACGTGGCGTACTCCAACCCAGATCCCCAAAAGATCTGCCTAGCAACAAACTAAACGGAGTCAGCAAAACGCCAAAGGCAAGTAAAGAGATGCGTAAAAAAGCGAGGGAAGCAGTGGTCGAAGAAGATCGGAAGGCATTCATTTATTTGAGTGCTGTTGAAGTTTTTTCAAAATCCAGATTCAACACATGTTTTCAGAACAACGTATAGATCAGCGGTCCCAAACCGCTCGTGGAGGCGAAGACCAATAACACACCAAAGAGCAACAGCACAGCAACCATCGGGATGAGCCACCATCGTTTATTACGCCATAGAAAGCCAAACAGTTCGCCGATGACGCCGGCGCTAGTGATCACGTTGCGAATGATTCTCATAGTACATCTCCTTGTATAGCCTTATCAAGATGAGTCCTGCTTAGTTTTTCTTGCGAACGACAAACTTTTCCATCACCAGCATATCAATGTCGCTACGCGAGAAGGTGCTGAAAGCATTGGCGGGTGTGTTAACGATCGGCTCACCGCGCAAATTGAAGCTGGTATTCAACAAAACTGGCACACCCGAGCGCTCACCAAATTTTTCGACGACGCGATAATACCAAGGGTTCGTCTCGCGCTTGATTGTTTGCAAACGCCCGGTGCCATTGACATGAGTCACTGCCGGAATAGATGCTTGCTTATCTTCGGGAATGTCAGCAACCAAAAGCATGTAACGCGCCGGATAATGCTTTTGGGGTCGGTCAAGTCTAAAGTACTCGGTGCTTTTCTCTTCAAGGACTACGGGTGCGAAAGGACGAAACGGTTCGCGGAATTTGATCTTGGTGTTGACAATATCCTTCATCTCGGCGCGAGTCGGATCAGCTAAGATGCTTCGATTTCCTAGCGCACGCGGACCCCATTCGAATCGTCCCTGCATCCATCCCACAACGCGACCTTGAGTGATGGTATCTACGACCTGGTCGAATAATTTTTCTTCGTCCTCGATTCGCTCATAGGCAACACTTTCTTTCTCCAGGAAAGATTTGATGTCGTCAGGCGAGTAACTTTGACCCCAGTAAGCATGTTCCATCACGAACTTGCGCGGTTGACCAAGCACAACATGGTAAGCGTATAGTGCTGCGCCGATAGCGCCACCCGAGTCGCCTGCTGCCGGTTGGATATACACATCTTCAAACGGAGTCTCGGCGACAAGGCGACCATTGGCAACGCTGTTGAGTCCGACACCGCCAGCGATACACAACTTCTTCGACCCTGTTACTTGGTACACATGCCGCGCCATCTTCAACAATATCTCTTCTGTAACGAATTGAATGCTTGCGGCAATGTCCGCGTACCGCTGATTCTCTTTGGTTTTTGCTTCACCTATGCGAGCAGGGTGAGTCTTTCCGGTAAAAAATTCCGATTCGTGCTTGCGCGCCTTGCCAAACACTTCAAGAAATTTATCGCTATAGGTTCGGTTGACGGAATGATGGAAGTCGAAGTATTCCATTCGCAAACGGAAACTGCCATCCGTTGCAACCTCGATCATTTTGTAGACATCTTCGGCGTACTTCGGTTCACCGAACGGTGCCATGCCCATCACTTTATATTCACCATCGTTAACTTCAAAACCAAGCCAAGCAGTGAAAGCAGAGTACAACAAACCAAGCGAATGAGGGAAACGAATATCGGAGAATAACGATATCTTGTTTTCACCTTTGCCATTCCAATCCGCCGTGGCTTTGCCCAATGTGGTCGTCGTCCATTCACCCACACCATCCACGGTTAAGATCGCCGCTTCGTTATAGGGTGAGCAGAAGAAGGCGCTAGCGGCGTGTGACAAGTGATGCTCGACGAACATCAGCTTTTCGGGTGGCAGGTGTAGTTTATCGAGTATCTCGGTTTTGATCCAAAGCTTTTCGTTGAACCAAGAAAGCATGGATTCGGTGAATACGCGCCAACCGGTAGGGTAAGTGGCAAGGTTCGTCATTAGAATCCGCTCGTACTTGAGCAAAGGTTTTTCGTAGAAGACGGCGTAATCGAGGTCATTCGCCCTGATGCCCGCCTGCGCCAAACAAAATTCAATTGACTTATTGGGAAAGCCGCTATCGTGTTTCTTGCGTGTGAATCGTTCTTCTTCGGCGGCAGCGATCAACATACCATCTTTAAGTAATGCGGCTGCCGCATCGTGATAGTAACAAGAGATGCCGAGGATATACATTACTGCCGCCTCGCTTCCTCTAGTGTGTTACTGACTGATTGACGGGGATGCCAAAAGGATGGGGTCGGGGTGCGTTTAATTTTAAGAGGATCGCTGAAAAGTCTGACACCAACTCCAAACGGCAAAACGATAGTGAAGTAAAGAAGTGTAAGGACAATGCGCCCAACGATATCGCCAATGAATTGTCCAAAGCGTTTCCACGCCGCCCAGATTTTCTTGAGGGTTTCCATGAAGATGAACTCCTATCAACATAAGAATTGCAGTGTTTGGCATTGCCCGTAATCCAAAACGCGGGTTAGATCACTTAAGGTGCGCTGTAAGTTTGTTGAAGATCGCCTGAGCAATTCGCAGGTTCGCTGTGTCAGTCACATGAACATAATCAAGATAGAACTCTTCGCCGTTTGCTCGCTCATTTAGCACTTCAGATAAATCATAAGCCTTCAAACTCTCCCCAAATGCGCGAGAGGAGGCTTCTTTTAGAATTGGATTGCCAGCAGTAAAGGCATTATCAAGCCCAGGGAAAATAAGAAATTTCTTCTTTAACAGGCTCTTCTCATACTCAGATAGATGCGACAAAGTAAAAATGTTGGGTTGAAGAAAATGAAAAAAACTCGCGCTCGATGATTCGGCATAACGATTTGCTTCCACCATTCCCGCATAATAATTTTCCTTCATTTGAGTTTGAAACGTCTGGAGACGCGCAAAATCTTTAAGGTGCGGTGGGGATAATTGTGGCTCATATGGATATAAAAACACATTGACAAACTCTGATCGCCCGCCAAAACTGTTATAAATATTCAGGCGAGCCTTTTGGAACATATTCAAATCCGCAAAGAGTCCACGATTCTCTCCAATGATCCATCCTTCGGGATGTCCGTAGTAAATTGCCTGCGTAACATCATTCACTCCATCATAGAAAATAACAACATCGCCGGGGGCAAGTTGAAGTGTTCGCAAGCGTTCGAATTGCTGAGCAAGAGTTACACTAGTGCTTCCATAGTTTTCGACTGTGAAACGATCAGCGAATTTTGTGTTTAACAGCTGTTGGAGACGACTGGCAATTGTGTATTCGTCAGGTACCTCGCCACTGAATATTGTCGAACCGCCGAACAAATAGACTTTATTCTTAACCTCAATAGGCTGGAACGCTGTTCGCCGTTTACCATTACTAACGTTTATATATTTCCCTTGTTGATCATTTGGGATCACAAGGCGTGTTCCCAATGGTATTGCTACCCCTTTACCAGATCGCGTTTCACTAAGAAACTCTTCGCCAAAATAAGGGGCGTCAACAAAGGGCGCGGGACGCAGATCCATAAACTGCTCACGCGTCCGGACACCACTATCAGGGTTGAGTCTCACTAAAATTCGTGTGCCAATCTCTAAACCGATAGAAGATCCTATCACGCTCCAGATAAACAGCGCCACTTGCGCCGCTAGAAAGATTAGAGTCTTGTGTTGAGTAAGCATTGTAAAGACTTTAGGATAAGCAATAACAACGCTCGCCGCAAACAAGACTACGCCAACGCTTGCACCCACCAACCGTGGCGTACTCCATCCCAAATCACCCAATGCGCGACCCAACGATAAGCTCGCGAAGAATAAGATTAACCCAAAAATTCCGAGGCTGAATTGCGTGAAGCGGGTTTCTTTTTCATTAGGGGAATTTTGGGGCACCATAATGGTCTATGCATATCTCATATTTAATGGCGTATTAAAAAATTAATGCTCAAAACTTAGGCCGCACTCGCGCAAACCGTAATCGTATTTGAGGGCGAGGTAGAGGAGGCGCATCGCAGGCACAAATTATTCTTCACGGATTGCGAGGAAATTCGTTGTCAGAAATTGCTCGTCCTGTTCACGATATTTAGAAATTCGGTATAAATAGCCAGAGGGAGTCACCTTGAAAATATTAGACATACCGCACTTGCGAAAGAAATAGAAAAAATCCTGAAAGAAAACGGGTGTATCAATATTGGCACCGCCAAATTCAAATGCAACCATTCGAACTCTGCGCTCATTAAACATCCGAATACCCCCGCGCAAAACATCGTACTCGAAACCTTCCACATCCAACTTCAACAAGTCAATTTCGGAAATGTCGCGCCGCAGGCAATAGTTATCAAGCGTTTCCACTTGAACTTGTTCGGAATGTTGAAATCGAATTCGATAATGGTCCAATCGTCGCTTGGCTAACGAGCCCAAGACAGATCCCTCCTCATCAAAAAACAAATCTGCCTTACCGGTCTCACGACCTAATGCCATGTTATTTAACATCATGTTTTCGTTGCCGCTCATTCGTGAATATAATGCTTGATAAGCAACACGATTTGGCTCGAAAGCGTGGATTTGTAATTGGCGTCCCATTAAAGATTGAGACAATAAAGTTAGGTACTGTCCCTTATTTGCCCCTACATCAAAGATGCACAAGGGTCGGCCCATCAACTGGGTTGAACTCTTCAAGAGTTCAATCACTGACTTTTCTCCGCTGGTAGTAACGTCGCTGCCAGCTCCGATTCCCATCAAGTAATGAGCATGCGAGACTAGCCGATACAGTCCGGACTGTATACGAGATGAACGCGAGAAAGATAGGATTGTCTGGGATAAATAATGTACCATAATTAAACTGCTAAACGACGAAACCGAAACAACCCACACGTATAATTTGCATCAACATATTCTAAGGGAGAAACATTTTGATAGAGAATATCGCGATCATCTATTACCGAGAATTCCGCCAAATCTAAATCGCCAAACATTTCTATTATCTGAGTAGGGCTATGAATCCGATGAGCGTTGAAGCACATACGCGGTTTACCGATGGGTGTGGAGAAAAACAAATTGCCGCCCGCTGCCAATACGCGGCGCAATTCACGTATCGCTTTTTTCGTGCCGTGTGTATCCAATGGATCGCCATAGCGACCCAAGCCAATATGCTCCACAACATGCAAACACGAAAGAGAAAGTACTGAATGATCGGCGAAAGGCAATTCCAAAATACTCCCTTGCATAGAGCCAAAGTTTTCTAATGATAAAAGTGCAGGGCGAATATCAATATAAATCGCGGGAGTCACAGCAGAGAGCATTGCTAGAAACGCCACTTCCGAACCGACATCAAGATGAAAAGTCGCACCCGACTCTTTGATTCGCTTAAACGCCCACACTGCTTGATATAGGTATTGCCTATTGATCGGCGTGGTGCGGCGGCGATCTAACAAACAGGGATAACTATCTTCAAAGCGTAGTTCTTCCGCTTCCGGCAGATGTTCATATCGTGACCAATCTGAAAGAAATCGCCGATACAAACTAAAAGAATTCCGCATCTGTCGCAACGGAATAATCGGTTCAACCCACGTTGAACGGAAATGTTGAATTTTTTGTAACCAAGATTCCATGATAGTAGGATTCAACTCGCAGGCGAAATAAAAGCAGAGATCAAAGATTTCGCTTTAAGAACAATGCGGCGCGTCAGAGGCGGGAGTGGTGGACGCTCTTTCCAAAAATTAACGCTTGTTCCCGATCGTCCCAGCGCACCATTTTTCAAATGTAATGGGCGCTGTGCAAGATTGCTGTACCAAACCATTCTTCCCCTACGCCCCATGATGTACTCTACATCACGTTCATGAAGCAATTCTAGAAATGGAAGCAACGCTACTAACGCCGCCAGTGATTGATTGCCTCGCTCATATTCACGTACATAATGAGATTGAATACCGTTACGATGCAAGTAATACGTCTCGGGCAAAGTCACCATCTTCGACCCGGTCCCTAATTGGCTGATTCCAAACGCCCACGAATCAATCGTTTGATTTAGAAGAGTAGGCTCAAAATATCTCCCTGCCTTCAACCAACTTTGCTTCGTAAAAAGATAGTTGCCACTTGGCCCCGGCCATATAAACCCCGCCAAAGCATCTGCCAACGTAATCTCTGCCCGAAAAATCCACTTGTAGTTAATCGCTCGTGTCGCGTGATTAAAAACATGCATCTCGCCAAACGCCGCCGCATCCGCCTTTGTTGCCAACAAATGCTCTGTGAGTTTAGGGACGCTATCCGGCACAAGAACATTATCCGCATCCAAACAAAAAATCAGATCGTTGTTAGATTGTTCAATACCCGTATTCCGACTCGCCGCCGCCGTGCCTTTGTTTACCCTATGATTCAAAATCCGAATCGCAGGATATTGCGCTTGCAACGCTGACAACACTTCGGCAGTATTATCGGAGGAGCAATCGTTGATTAGAATCGCTTCGTCGCCCGCACTAAAGTTACCGTTAAAGATAGACTCAACAGTCTCTCCCACTGTTTCAGCGCAGTTATATGCAGGGATAATGAAACTAATGGAGTTACGTGAAGAGGGAGTCACTTGATTGCTTCCATAAATAAAGAGTCCGCTTTATATACTGAACCATCTGGCTCAGTGTCAAGGTTGAACTCAAGCCAATTCGGGATTAGACTCTCAGTTGCCCCACACACTTTAGGATTACGAAAACCGCACTGGGTAAGTAATTGCGTTAATGAATATCGATCATACATCCATTGATGTATTTCTCCAGATAATCTAAACTTTCCCACCTTACGGTAACGTCTCTCCCGCCAATACTGATTAATTAGGGGGTTTAATAATTTTTGCTTCCCTTGGTTCAAAACCCTTCCTAAAGATGAACTCATAAACCTCCGCTCAAAATGCTTACTCGAACTCTGAGACTGCTTTACTACTACGTTGCTTTTGGCATTCTCTACGTTACGCCGATATATTTCAAACGCGGTTCCCATTCGCTCGCGCACGAAAGCGGTGTTCAAAATCTCATCTTGCGACAAATACTGCGCCATGTATCCGCCACTAAAATTTCGTGCAACTTGATCGTACATCTCCAGCATAATCCAACCGTAGTTCAACTGCGCCTCTTTATCACCAGTAAGTGCTAAATCACGCCACTTAATATATTGTTTGACGATAGTTTCAAGATCAGGCACAACGACTCGCAACACACCCTTGGGCTTCAACACGCGGCGACATTCTTGTAAGAACGTCACCGCGCCACTTTTTGAAAAATGCTCTAACACATGGGAGTGATAAACAGCATCAATCTCATTATCCTGAAACGGGACACCTAGTGAAAGATCGTGAGCAATCACATCTGGGGTTAACGACACAAAATCCACATTCACCCAATCTCGATGATAACGTGTGCCACAGCCCAGATTAATCAGTTTCATGGCAACTTCCTATAGTGAGCAATGATAGTGTGCCCTAATAGATATTCGGAAAGGTATTGAATCGTACGCTGTTGAATCCACGCCATCCATGTATTAGCAAACCTGCCGCGAAGTCCCAATTTGTTCTCGAAATTATCACGAACAATACCGTGATAAATGCCTCGGTGAGATTTTTGAACAGGCTCCCACAAAAGCATTTCAAGGCGGAGAGCAAACAGGTTTTGCAAGTTCGCCAACGCTACGCTATCCCAAAGCCCGCTATGGTGAGGTGGCATATCCAAAATATTGTTTTGCAACAAGGGAGAATCTGAATAATTGTGCGGTACACTAAAAATTAGTTTGCCTCCACATCTCAGTGCATCAACTGACGCCTGCAAAAACGGTTTGATCGCCGCAATATGCTCCACAACTTGAAATGAACACACCATATCGTACTTTTCAGGATTCTCGCGCGCATGATCCTGAATGTGTGCACGCAAACCTTGTCAGGTAGCGGAATCCGAAGTCTCCCGACTTCGGGCAAAATCGGGAGATTTTGCGATCCATCGTGACAACCTTTGCGTGCACACTCCTGAATCTCTAACACTTTGTCAGTGGGCTTAATCATCTCACTTGTAATTTGATGCTCCCACTTCCAATCCATATAATACCAATCGAACTTTTGCAACGCTTCATAAAATGCGCCGTCTCCATCAACATTAAACGGGTAATAAAAACGATAGCCCGTATCAAGGCATTTATAAATTTGAATTGATTCCAAACCCGCAAAATACTTGCTAACATCTATACCTAACTGCTGTTGGTAGTTAGCGATCAACCAATCACAACGGATATTCTTTTCAAACACAACGTTTGATGAACCTGTGAGGGGGCTTATTACTGACATAAAATGCTATCGCCAAAAGGAGGTGACTCGTCGCCTACTATAACGGATTATGTCTTCGATTTGCATTTTCAGAATTTGCCATGACGATACCGCGCCGCGAAACACAGTGTAATCCGTATAACGATCCGCCGCCCGATCAATAGCAATTCTCTCCGGATGCGTTAAGGGGAAATCCATTGGCTCAACCGGCAAAGTGAAGTAATGAGGCACTCCAACAGTGTGCGACGCATCACTATCAAAACCCAAATTAGTGAACAGGTTGACATTTGGCAAAACCGCCAAACCACCTTGACGCTTCGCCGCTTTAAACCATTGAAAATCCCAAATGTGGCTGCGCGCTTCAGGGGGAATGCTCTTGAAGTCAAAGTGTTGCCATGCCCGCCGCCAAGTCGCCCAACTCACACCATGAGTGTAGATAGAAAAATAATATGAGGCATTCCCACGCTTACGCCCGTTCTGAAAATTACTGCCCCCAATGTGCATCACCCGCTCGTTATCTTTGTAATACTCCAACAACTCTTCGCAAAAACGGAAAAAGGTGGGATGCGGCACACAATCATCCTCAAGAATGATTCCGCGTTCAACATTTTCAAAGAACCAAGTGATCGCCGTCGCTGGACGGGGACCGCATCCCATGTTCTCGTCGGCATAATTTTTGTGAACGTCGCACTGCCAGTCCACCATTTCGTCAACCACCGCGCGAGTGTATTTGCATTTTTCTTCATCGTCGGGATGATCGGATCGGGGACCATCGGCGGCGACAAAGAGTTGGCGCGGCTGCACTTGGCGCAACACGTCTAACACTTTGCGCGTAGTGTGTGGGCGATTGAAGATGATGAGTAAAACAGGAGTGTTCAACACGGTGAGACCGACTCTGCTAATTCACGTTAGCGGCGACCCATTCCAAGATCGGCGCCATGACACCCATACGCGCTCGCGTCCAGTATGGCGACTCACTCAAGCCGCCTTGCACGTCCATTTGCACGGTAGGGTTATGCTCACCGGGCAACAGCACCCAACGGACGTTGTGCAAATCCACAACACATTCAATCCGATGTGTGCCTTCATTCAACAAATGGAGTGGCAATTGACTACGCAATACGCACCTGCCTTCATGTATCTTCGCCCACCCCGACTCGGGTCCATCGGTGTGCGTGCTGAGATAAAGTTGCGCGCCGCTTTCACCATAAATAGCATAACCCACAGATAATGTCGAGTCCATTTTTTGAATCTCACCTTCAATTTGAATCCAGACTTCATCGCTGCGACTCACGGCGTGATTTATAACGTTGCCATCTTTATCGGAAACAAATAACCGTAGTGGTTTGAAGTATGGATTCTCATACTCGCCGCCCATATTGATCCACTCTGCCCGCGACTCATCATTAACGCCAGACGAGAGATAGCGCGTAATAATGTGATGCACATCTGCCGAATAATCAGTAAGTTTACCCTCCTCCAACAAAATCGCCGAGCCGCATAACTGCTCAATGGCGTTCATGTTATGACTCACGAACAACACCGTGCGCCCGCCGTGCGCCACTTCGCTCATCTTGCCCAAACATTTTTTTTGAAACTGCACATCGCCTACCGCCAACACTTCGTCCACGATCAAGATTTCAGGATCGAGATGCGCCGCCACGGCAAAGGCAAGCCGCATATACATGCCGCTCGAATAACGTTTGACCGGCGTATCAATAAATTTTTCGACTTCAGAGAAGGCAACAATCTCATCGAACTTGCGATCAATCTCACGCTTGCCCATTCCCAAGATCGCGCCGTTGAGGTAGATATTCTCGCGCCCGCTCAATTCGGCGTGAAAGCCCGTGCCAACTTCAAGCAACGAACCAACTCGTCCATAAATATCTATCGCACCTTCGGTGGGTCGCGTGATGCGCGAGAGAATTTTTAGCAACGTGCTTTTGCCCGCGCCGTTGCGCCCAATGATGCCCACCACTTCGCCCGCCTTCACCTCAAACGAAATATCTTTTAACGCCCAGATCGAATCCGACGATTCGTCGCGTTGGCGAAACGGAGAAGTGAGCAAACCCACGACGTCATCACGCAGTGATCGCTCGTGCGTCTTCTTACGTTGAAAACGATTGATGCGATATTCTTTTGAAACACGGTTCGCTTGAACGGCAATGTCACTCATCACACCACATCCGCAAATCTTGATTCCATGCGATTGAATAACAACATGCCGCCGATAAGCAAAACGATCATGGTGATTAAGGAT
Source organism: Chloroflexota bacterium (assembly GCA_016215145.1). Taxonomy (GTDB): domain Bacteria; phylum Chloroflexota; class Anaerolineae; order Anaerolineales; family VGOW01; genus VGOW01. The sequence goes on along the minus strand of JACRLA010000334.1, from coordinate 2,016 downwards.
AACGCCAATTCAGCGAGTGGCGGCATCCCCGTGCCGAACAGCGCCCAGCGAAAGCCGCCGATCACGCCCACCATCGGATTCAATCCATAAAGCCATCGCCAATTTTCAGGAATCAAACTTGACGAATAGATCACCGGTGTGGCATACAACCACAACTGCATCACCACCGGCATGGCGTAACCCACGTCACGATACTGCACGTTGATCGCCGTCAGACCCAAACTCGCGCCAAGCGCAATGCCAAACGCCAGAAGCAACATCAACGGCAGAGTCAGGATCGCCAGAGTCGGCGTGATGCCCCAGATCAACATCAACACGATCAGCGCAGTCAACACGACCGCTAAATCCACAAGTCCGGCGAGGATACTGGCAACTGGAATAATGAGACGTGGAAAATAAACTTTAGAGATCAAACCGGCACTGCCGACCAAACTTCCTGTGCCACGTTGAATCGAGTTGGCAAAAAAATTCCAGGGGACGAGTCCGCCCATCGCAAAAATTACGTAAGGCAAATTGTCCGAAGGCATCCGCGCGAAGTTGCCGAAGATGATGGCAAAGATGAACGACGCGACGAGCGGCTGCAGCACCACCCAAGCGATGCCGATCACCGTTTGCTTGTAACGCACCTTCACGTCGCGCCACACCAAAAAAAATAATAGCTCGCGGAAGCGCCACACTTCGCGCCACTCCATCGCCAGCCAAGAAGAACGGGGTTCGATTCGAATGTGAGTCATAGAAAGCGAGGCGCAATTATACGCCACAAAAGTGGATCACCGACTCGGCACGCGCCGCCCACGTCAACGCTTCAACATCTTTGCGCGCGGTTGCCGCCAACCGATCCGCTAAGAGGCGATCATTTAAAAGCAACTTGATTCCGTTTGCCAACGCACTGGCATCATCCGCTTCAACCAAGATCGCATTTTCGTTAGCGCGCAACACTTCGCGCAGTGACGGCAGATCAGAAGCAACAATGGGTGTGCCGCTTGCCATGTATTCAAAAAGTTTTAATGGCGATGTATGCAAACGCGAGATTTCAGATTTGGCAGAGTTCGGAAGGACGACCACATCTGCCGCCACTTGATATAACGGAATTTGATCGGGCGCGACATAACCGATCACGTCAACATTTTTCCAACCGCGTTGACTCACTTCGGATCGCAACCGTCTCACATCTCCTTCCGTGCCGCCGACGATGAGAGCGCGAACATTTTCCAATTGTGATGCCGCCTCGGCAAATACACTTGCACCCTTCCACTCATAGAGATGACCTGTGTAAATCGCTAATCGCTTATCGCCTGTCGCTAATCGCCTTCTTGCATTTTCCTTCGTCAGTCCGTCATATCGCTTCAAATTCACTGCATCGGGAGCGATCAAAATGTTGTGAGGCGAGATTCCGAATCCAAGATATTGATCGGCTAATGCACTGCTGATGCTGATCACGCCGCCCAAACGTTTAATCACGCGCCGCTGCCACTCACGCCCAAATCTTGACTCGGAGAAGGTGTGCGCTTCAAAGAACATGCGCTTCTTGAGTTGGCGAAAGGCGGCAAGGATCGCGCCCAGCACAAAAATATCGCGGGCGTAATACACGTCAAACGATTCGTGTCGCAAGGCTTGAATGAGCGAAAGAGCAAAGGTGAATGTTTGCAACAAGAAGATGGGTAGCTCAACCACTGCGTTGCCGCCGCTTAAGTGGAAGATGTCAGCGCACGGGATCGGGCGCAATTTAAAGTTGCGCGGAAGTTTGTAGTAAGCAAAGAGATCAACGCCCTCAAATTTTTTGAGGTTGCGCCGCGCCGGATAGAAAAGAGTCACATCCGCGCCTTGACTCGCCAGCGCCGAACACATCTGGGCGATTTGGAAAGCGTTTGCTTTTTCGGACGGGAGGCGGTTGTTGGTGATGTAGGCGAACTTCATACAATGAACAATGAGAGAATGAACAATGAACAATTACAAATCTTTGGGGGCGATGTATTTAAAGAACCATATTTGAAACGTCATCAATGACCAGAGTTG
>JACRLA010000333.1 GCA_016215145.1 Chloroflexota bacterium | reverse complement strand
TTTGCCGTCGTCGGTGATGTTCGCCGCGCGCAAACGGTTTTTATAATCGCGCATGGCGAGGAAGTCATCGCGGTCAAGGTAAGTCGGTTGCGTAAGCCACCAATCTATATCGGAATCAATGTCTTGCGAAGCACCCCGAGCGGAGCGAGTGGGCAAGACATTGATCGAAGTCGGAGACTTCGACTCCGTTAACGAACTAAAATCTCGAAACGTATCGGCGTCGCAGAACTCGCCATAGAGCCAAGGCTTGCGCGGTTGATAGCTGCGGGTGAAGTGTTCGACCAGCGGTTGAAAAAAGTGCGGGTCGGCGTAGAAGTGATAATCGTAAAAGTCACTCAGTTGAGTCGCCACGCCGCCGTAGGCTTCTGCCGAGCCGCTGTTGTCACAATGAAGGGCGTTGGGAAAATAGAGACGGGCGAGATCGTTGAGTTCGTTTAAAAATTCGGCGTTGGCTTCGGCGTTGAGTTCGCAACCTAAACTTAGAACGACGATTGACGGATGATGATGCAAACGTTGAAAGAGATCGTGATATTCGCGCCGCGCAAGTTCTTTAACTTCGGGAGTCAGGCGCGGTAGCCACATGGGCATTTCGAGCCACAGCATCATGCCGGTTTCATCGGCGACGTTGAAGGTGGTTTCGTCGGGGACGAAGAGACAGAGTTTGATCAGGTTGAAGCCGAGTGAGCGCGCTTTGGCATAAGATTCTAGAAGTTCGTCGCGCGTCGGCGTGGGGCATAAACGTTTGGCATCCCAGCCCCAATCCAAAACACCGCGCAGGTGAAGCGGTTGATCGTTGAGGGTAACGATTCCATTTTCGATTTTAAGATCGCGCAAGCCAATGGTGCGCGTGACGTGCGCCAGCCGTTCACTTGCGGCGAAAAGAGAAATGCTTATTTCAGAAACCCGCTTTCTTGAAGAAAGCGGGTTTCTCGCCTCATCGTCGTCGGGGAGTTCGATGTGCGCGGCGAAGGTGTCCCCCGAAACACGAAGTGTCTTTGAGACACTTCGTGTTTTGATCACGACTCTCATCGCGCGTTTCTCCTCTGCAAAAATTTCAAAACTGCCCTGCACATCTACCCAGCCGCGCCGCGCGAAAATTTTGAGATCGTGAAAGGCGGCGTTGGCGAATGTTCGCAAACGGATGCCCTGCCAGATTCCGCCGAAGGTGGTGCACACGTCGGGCAAGAATCCTGCCAGCGTTTCGCGCAAGGGGAAGCGTGCGCCGGGTTTACACACGTCGATCTTAATTTTGTTCTCGCCTGTTTTGACGATAGAGGTGACGTCAAATTGAAACGGCGACCACATCCCGCGGTGCGTTCCAACAAGTTGATCGTTGAGGTGGATGGTGGCATCGAAGCTGACGGCATCACATTCGAGGAGGATGCGCGCGCCGATAAAGGTTGAAGGTAGGTGAAAGGTGCGGGTATAAGTGGCGGCGTCACCGAGATTGTCGGCGGTGTGCGCTTCCCAAGCAGAGGGGACGGGGATCAGAATCGGCGGCGAGTCGTTTAATCGGAACTGCCATTCGCCGTTGAGAGAAAATTCTTGAGAGTCAGTATTCTCGAACATAGCAGGTTGGCACGATTAATGCATGACAGGGAGCAGAGGAGATGCCATGAATCTAACTAACGAAACTATAGCAGATGTTGAGGAGCGTGTTGCCGCGCTGGGAACACAACCACGCGCGCTTTATTTTGCGATGGAGAGCCGTTACGCCCAGATGTTTTTGTGCGAGCCGTTGGGGCGCGGGCTGTATACGGAAGTTCAACTGCGGGATTGGGCGAAGCGGGTGGGGGTGGAGTTGGTGTTGCTCAAGAAGAGTGAGAAGGCGTAAAGTGCAATGCGTATTCCGTATTGCGTATAGTCAATTGACGGATTACGAAATACGTATTACGAGATAGAATTCATGCGTGGCTCACCTCACCTCTTCACAGTTCATGCTGGCTCTGCCATCAGCGACGCGCGAACACTTGCCGCCTGAACTAAAAAAGTTCAAAACGGCAACACGGAGTTGGCTATGTCAACTCTACTACCGTGACTCGCGTTTGCACTATGAAGTTTGGAACATGGGCGAGCGGCGCGGGCTGTTGGAGATCGGGTTGCACTTCGAGAGCAAAGACCGCAACGAGAATGTCTTTCTGTTGAATCATTTTTCGCGTTACATGATTGAAGTTAAATCTCATCTCGGTTCACAGTGGGAGGCAGAGATGTGGGATAAGGGTTGGGCGAAAGTCTACGAAACGATCCCGTATCAACCTTTTGCCGACGATGTATTGGAAGACGTATCGAAACGATTGGCGAGGGCGATGACGGTGCTGCATCCAATCTGGAGTTTAAAATAGAACGGGTCTGACTCTCTCATCAGACCCGTTCAGGGAACGTTTACCACGTCTCTATTCAATTGTAACGGCAGTGGCACGGCGTGTGTACGTGTTCGTTTGGAGATTGCAGTTTAGCTGCTTAGCCTCTTCGTCTAGGAAGTGTCCCACGCTCATCAACCTGCTCTGAGCGCGACTGTGGTGGCTCTCCGACGAACCTGCCGACTCAACACCTTAATGTGCCAAATATCGGGGACGCGGTAAACGGTATGCAACGCGCGTTCTCGGTGACCCGGTTATCTGTATCATACTGAACCGCCCTGCCAGTTGACGGATGATCACAGACCCGTGGTGGACACTCCCTCTCTCTGGAGTGCTTACGTCGAAACGCGCGCGTTGGTAAAGAACAGGTACAACTCTGTAATAGCACTGATCTGATCAGGCAGTGACTATCGTTTGTCACCCAGATCATATTACAATTGTCACGTCAGAGCATTTGAGTGTGAATCAAGTTGATCACAAAAATAAAAACGGCTTGCGCCGCAATCCCCCAACCATGACCTTGTATCCCTAAATTTTTTTCACCGAGCAGCAACGCCAGTGCCAGCCCCAAGATGACGCACACAATAGAAAAAATGATCGCCATCCACAAAAAATTGCCCAGCAGATTTTTTTCGCGGGCGCGCCACAGTTCCGTATCCGCTTTGCGGCTCCACGATTGGGCGCGGCGGCGGGCAAATATGGCAAGCGCGGCGTAGAGCGATCCCCACAGAATCACTTCCACGCCAAACGCGCTCCACATTGGATGACGTGTCACCACCAAGATCAAACCGCCCCACACGGCAACCGCGCTCAATATCAGCACGCGCCGCGCCATCGTCATTTCTAAATTCCAAATAGACATGATGCGTCCTCTTCTAACTCATTCCATTATGCGCCCACTTTAACGTAATCATCGTCCCTTTGCCTGCCATCGAATCGATCTTCAAAGACCCTTGATGAGTCTCGGCACGTTCGATCATGCTCGCCACACCGTAATGCGCCTTCGCCAACAAACCGCTCAGGTCAAGCGACTCGCCTGCGGGGAAGCCCACGCCATTGTCTTCAATGGTGACAAGAATTTTATCGTGGGTCAACTCGCCGCCGATTCGAATCAAGGTAGGTTGGGCGTGATAGATCGCGTTTTCGCACGCTTGCTGAGCGATGCGATAGAAATCTAATTCCATCGCCGGGTCGTAATGCGCGCCGTCGGTGGAAAGTTCGGCGACGATCTCCGGGCAATCCGTGTGTCGCTCTTCCATATCCGTCGGCAGCGCAGTGAGGGCATAGTACAACCCTTGATCCAGAATCGGCGGGCGCAAGCCTTTGATGATGTGACGGATGCGCCGCGTGACCTGGTTAGAGCCTTCGCTCAATGCTTCGGGTGAGGCGTCGCGCAACAGCGCAGAGAAGGTCAGCGCGACCTCATTCAAGACGTCATCGTGTAATTCATGAGCCAAGTTGAGGCGGTCTTGTTCTTCGCGCGCGCTATTAGCGCGATACATAGCGCGCAATTGCTCGGCTTGAGTGATGTTAGTCAATGCCATCGCCGTTTGATGAGCAAGTGATTGAAGAACTTTGATCTCCTGCAGGCTGTAATAATCGTCCGGGTCATGCCGTCCTAACAACCAAACGCCCATCGGTTTTTGCTCAACCGACAAGGGGAGAACAAGATGCGCCCATCCAAACGGGAGCGATCTATTTTCAGTAGAAGGATGATAACGACCTGCGCCCTCTAACAACACGGGAAGATCACTGTATCTTGGCAACTGTTGTGCATCCACATTTTGAGCGTAGATGACAGTCATTGTGCCGCCGTTTATTTCGATCAAAGCAGATTGACGGATCAATAGACTGGGAAGGATTTCGTCGGTCAACAATGCAACCAGCGTTTTCAATTCAAACCCGGTAGTAATCCGCGCCGAAAACGATTCGATAAGTTCCTGTTTTGGCAACGTGATGCCCAAAACACGGCGCTCAATGAAACGCTTGAAAGGCGCAAATCCTGTTATGACAATTAACGCAACGAGTAGAGATAACCCAACGGCAACAACAATGTTCACCCCGGACGAATCCAGATACGGCTTTAGAAAAGAGAGAGCAAATAAAACAAAGGCACCGAGTGCTCCCAGAAATATAAAAGTGATGAAGACATCGTTGGATCGCAACTCGCGTGTGCTAAACCTGCGGCGATACACCGCCCAAAAGTAAGCGATGGGCAAGAGGGGCATGGTAAGCAACATCAAAAGGAATGTGGGTGCGGGAGTGGCGATGTACATGCTGCTTGTGACGATAAGTATTCCGAAGACAAACAACACGGCAACAAAAATCGGAAAAAGATTACGACGTTCATCTCGGCGGAAGATAAAGTGAATGGTGAACAATAACGCGCTACCGGCGAATGCCGACAAAAGACCGAACGTGTAGGCGTTGATTGGCACCATCCTGAACCATTCTGCTACAGCCAGCAACGCGGCAACCGCGTACAACGCCCACCACACACCTTTAGGAAATTGTCTCAACGGGCGCGGCAATTCCCAATGAAGATGCCAACTGACCGGGACATATAACCATATAGTGGATCGCAACGTGATCGCGCTGTACCAAGTGTGTGACCGCGAGACACTACTCGCAATAAGCCAGATCGCTGTCAAGAAGTTGAAGAGAATAAATAATCGCCAGCCAGAATCTTTGGGACGCAAGAACCACAATCCAAGAATGCCAGCGATCCAAAAGGGATAGGCTAACCACCATTGATTGCTCATCCGCCCCCAAAACTCATCGCTGGAATAGCCAGGAAATTTCCAATTCACGGTAATCGGTTGACCACCGCGCATCACTATGATCGGCACAAACTCCCCGATCTTCACATTGTCAAATAAAGTCATCCGTAGATCGGCATCATAGTCAGTCATGTTGATAGGACCGATCTTCGCCACACGATCACCTACTTCAAGCGTAGCGGCACTTGGCACATAGATCGCTCGTACTTCTTTGTCAGACGAATCCCAATGAAAACCGGAATAGGGGGTTTGGACTAAAAGCGCGATGGTATATGCCACTAGAATCACAAACACAAGCAGGCCAAGAAACGGTTCGAGGGTAAGCCAGAGTCGCTGAAAATATTTTGTCATAGTTAAATTATTTCAGAAAGGGGATGACTTCATTGTAGAACATATACGACTCAGAGACAAGACAATTATCGTAGCATGAACTGTTGCAAAGTCGCTCAAGCGATTGAAGTCGCGGCAACACAAGGCGAAACCCGCCTGCGCGGGTTTTGGATCACGCGTGTTAGTCGCCGAAGGGCAGCTATGATATATTCCCCGCATGTCCAGCGAAGAAGGCATCAATCACGAAACGGGTTTGTTCACCCGATCCATGATCGAAATTTTACTCAGTCACGAGATCACCCGCTCGCTGCGTTACCCCTCACCCTTGACGATCTTGCGTCTTGCGCTGCACGTTGCCGCGCTACTCGACGACGCGCTATTACGCAAAGCGCATCTGATGGTCTCCGATCTTCTTAACACCAACTTGCGCGCTTCGGATGCTCCCGGACATTACGACGGCGGCTATCTCATCATCGCTCCCGCCACGCCCGCCGACGGCGGGTTAGTCATCGCCTCACGCTTGGCTCATCGAATAAAAATCTTACATCCAATGGACTCGCATACTCAACTTCTGGACATGAGCGCGTGCATTGGCGTTGCCTCTCACGCGGGTGGGCGCGAACTCTCCGAAATAAATCTCCTCGAACAAGCCAACATCGCCTTAGCCGAAGCCCAACGCCGGGGCGCGCACAGTGTTGTGAACTTCAACGATCTCGAAAAATAAATTGTCGAAAATCAAGAATCTTTTTTACGGCTGGATCATCATCGCCGTCTGTTGCCTGAGTCTCGCCATCGTCTTCGGCATCCGGCTGTCGTTTTCGGTTTTCTTCGTCGCGCTCATTAAAGAATTTGGCTGGGCAAGGGCAAGCACATCGTTGATCTTTTCGGTCAGCATGATCGTCTTCGCCATCTTCTCCACACCGACAGGCATGGCGCTGGATAAATGGGGCGCGCGCAGAACCTTCGGGGTTGGCACAATTATTTTGGCGGCAGGCTTGATCTTAAGCAGTTGGATCACCAGCGAGTGGCAGATCATGATCGCCTACGGAGTCATCGCCGGACTCGGCATCACCATTTTGGGTTTGGGCCCGCAGGGCGCGTTGATCTCAAAATGGTTTCGCAAATATCGCGGCATCGCCATTGGCATCGCCTTTGCCGGAACGGGCGTGGGGACATTAGTATTGACGCCCGCCGTTGAATTTACGATCACCACCACAAGTTGGCGCGTGGCTTATGTCGCGCTAGCGATTCTCTCGCTGATCACCCTGCCCTTCATTTTGATCTTCTTGCGGCGATCTCCTGAGCAACTCGGCTTACACCCCGATGGCGATCCACATGCGATCTCGAAACACATCACGTCCTTGCGCGGCGATTGGACGATGAGCGAAACGATCCGCACGCCCGCTTTTTGGATTTTGATCGTCGCCGGACTTGGCTCCATCGGTCCCCTCCGAATGTTGACCGTGCATCAGATCGCCGCCGTGGTAGATGCCGGGTTCGATGGACATTACGCCGCGCAGATGGTCGGGTTTGCGGGGGCGGTCACGGCGGTGGCATATATTTTGTTTGGGGCGTTGTCAGATCGAATCGGCAGACCGCTCACTTATACAATCGGATCGATCTGTTTGTTGATCGCTATCGGGGTGATCAACAATTTACATCACCCCGATCAATCACTGTGGTTGATCATCTACGCTATTATGATGGGACTCGGTGAAGGATCACGTTCATCGTTGATGACGGCAATCGCCAGCGATATGTTTCCGGGTGAGGCAATGGGCGCGGTGAACGGCGCAATGGGGTCAGCCTTCGGTGCGGGCGCGGCGGTCTTCCCGTGGTTAGCCGGTTGGCTTTTCGATCAGAGTCAAAGTTATTCGCTGGCGTTTGCCGCCGCCGCAGTCGCCGTCATCATTTCCACCATCTCAGTTTGGATCGCCACGATGTGGGCGAAGCGATCTATTTAAAATTATTTCCCACTCAACACATCTTTCAACGGCTTGCCGTTGATCGACACTTCGACATCCTTCACGTTATCAAACTGTTTCCCCGTCTCGATCAACTGCGCTTCCACGCGCGGGTTATCGCACGCGCCGCTCAACGTCAACGTGCCTTTGAGCGCCACAATCGCTTTATCGTCTTTAAGATTCACGCCGTCCACTTCTAACTTCGATTGATACAACGCATTAGTGAGTCCTGACTGTCCATAGAACTGACTCTTCTGCGCCAGCAAAGACTCGTACGCCGCGCGCAGCACGCCCACCGTCGGTTGGATCGCCACGTTCACGCCCACCACGCTATCGTTGCAACCGATCTTCTTTCCCGATTTGCCGTTGTCATCTTGCGCAATTAAAAAAATTTTGACTGTGCGCGGACCCGAAGCAGTCGCCGTCACCGAAGGTGACGCCGTCGTGGGCGGCGGAAGCGTGGGGCGTGGGGGCAGCGTCGGGCGCTGCAACTGCGTTGACGCGGGCGTGGCAGTGACCGCGTTGATCACTTCAGTCGGCGGCATCACATCCGGCATCGGCGACGGGGCAAGAGTCGGGTTGGTTAATTGCACCGAGCAAGCAAGTGTGGCAATCGTCATCATCAATAGAGGGGAAAGAATTTTTTTCATGGCGTTCTCCTTAACTAATTTTACCGTAAGACACCGAGTGTCTTCAAGACACTCGGTGTCTTTATGGTAAACTCGCCGCATGAATTACGATGTGCTGGCAAAATTTTACGATCTCGAAAACGCCGACTTCACTGACGATCTCGATTTTTGGGTCGCGCTCGCCAAAGAATCAAACGGCGATGTGTTAGAGATCGGCTGTGGCAGTGGGCGCGTGCTGCAACAGATCGCCCGCGCCGGGATCAACATCGTGGGCATAGACAACTCC
>JACRLA010000084.1 GCA_016215145.1 Chloroflexota bacterium | reverse complement strand
GAGGCGACCTACGTCGCCTTCCGCGACACGCAGGTGAATATGCACCATCGCACCACCTGCACTTGCTCCGCCTGCCGCGCCATCCCCACCCTCGATCTAAAATTCTTCGCCCATCATGGCGATTACATCATTCAAGACATCATGGGCAGCAAAGAGCTGGTCGGGTCCGATGTCAACCTGATTCATCGTCTGATGAAGAATCATGTCAGCGAAGCAACGGGTTGGAAAGCCTATACCCTCTTCACACAAAAAGGCTTGGAGCATGTCGGCATATCTAATGATGGGATGCATCCTCAAGTAGAAAACTACGAGCATTTGGGCGACGTGCAAACCTACAGCGCGGACTTGCATGAACGGTATAAACAGATCATTGAAACACGCCGAATCTTTCTCGAAGCGAAGGATGCCGATGCAGTTTTTATTCAAGAGTACGATGCGCCCCCGGCAGTTGTGTGGGATTGGTGGAACAACCCGGTCAACCGCAATGAGTGGGATACCCAGCATCACAATGTTTGGCGTATGGGCGGGCGCGCGGCAGGTGGGCGCACCGGCGTCGGCGCGCGTAACCATTGTGCGCACGGAGACCGCCCCGGTGAATCGTTAGAAGAGATCACCGATTGGCGACCTTTTGATTACATGTCGTGTGTGGGCATTGAAGGCAACCTACGTATGCCCGAGACAGTAATTTTTGAACCGATTGACGATGGCAGGCGCACACGGGTGTACGATCACATCAACATGGAAATACCCTTGCCCAAATTTCTGCGGCGATTAGTTGTTAGACCCTTATTCGAGATAATGGCGAAGTATACGAAAATGCTGCAACACTCATCCGACCTGTTAAATCAACGTCTGGCAGAAAAGGAAAACGCATGACGGCTCTTGGCACAACAAAAGCAAAACGCGGGCAGATCGTTTATGGCGAGTACGAGCTCGTTCAACATCCGGTGGGCGGCGTGGATCGTGTTCCCGTGATTATCGCTCAAGGATCAAAAGATGGTCCCACCTTTTGGATCACGGCCGGCATTCACGGCGGCGAACACGCCGGAGTGCAGGTCATCCACAAATTGATCACGCCTGATCTGATCAAAAATTTGCGCGGCACGATTATTTCTATCCCCGCGCTGAATCCGGCGGGGCTGCGGACTCTGGAGCGGCAAGCCTATTACCACGATGGCGACCCCAACCGTTTATTCCCCGATGGGCGCGAGCGCAAACTTGATCCCGATAAGAATCCGCCGTCGTCGCTCGAACTTGCCTACGGGCGGCTCTTTGACGAGATAAAAAAATCGGCGAATTATTTTTTCGATCTGCATTGCATGAGTCCCTACTCGCTCTCGTTTGTTTTTCGTGATCGCATTTTGTATCGCAAGGGTGATGAAGCGGCGAAGAAGCGCGCCGAAGCCACCAGCGCAAAAATGGAAGAGATGGCACAGGCTTACGGTCACACCCTCATCGCCGATTTTTCGGTGAACAAATACATTGATGAGAAACTTCACCGCTCATCCACTGCGGCTGCCGCCTCTCTGCTCGGCATCCCGTCACTCACCGCCGAACTCGGTTCGCCCTACACACCCGATCCCGACATCGTGCGGGCGAGCGCGAGTGGTTTAAGAAATGTCTTGCGCTGGGCAAAAATGTTGAACGGCGATCCCGAACCGATCAACGGAATCAAGATCGTTGACCCGGGTTTCAACACGCGCCGCCGCAACATTGCTCGCGTGACTCATCCATGTGTTGTTCATCATTTGGTGGAACCCGGCGACAGGGTGAGAGTCGGCGACCCCGTGGTAGAGATGCGCGATGTGTGGGGCAGGGTGATCGGAATTTTAAAATCGGAGTACGAAGGCTTCATCATCTCGCGTCCGCGCGGAATCTTTTTTTATCCGGGGCAGGCAACGTTGTTGATGGCGATTAAAGATGAAGAGCCGTTAGTGGGGGAATATCCAGAGAAGTTTTTTGACTAACGAAGACCGCGTCGGTTTCGCAAAGCGCCCCGCAGCGAAGCGGAGTGGGTGAAACCGACGCGGTCTTTTTATTTCTGCGGTTCTTTGTTTTGCCCAGAAAAAACGAACCTACATTGATCTCAATTCGTAGATTCGAATGCTCGTAATAAAAGGATTGCCTTGGGCAAGTTTCTCCGCAGCATCAAGATTCTCGGCCTCGATGATGTTGTAACCCGTAATGGATTCCATATTCCATGGCAGGTCCTTAGTTCCACTTTTCGAGATTTCTCGACCCCCACTGAAACCACCCTGTTCGACCTGCTTGTCGGAGATCGATTCAAACCAAGCGTGCCAAGCCTTCATGATTTCCGGGGTGGGTTTTTCAAATCCAAAATGCAGAAACATAAATTTTTTCATTTCTCTCTCCTTGTTTTCAGTTACTTATTTTCGGGAAGAGCAGCAAAGTCTTTCTGTGTTTTTATATACCACCCCATTCCTTTTAGGGGATTTTTCCACCTAGCCTGCATCATCTCCAAGGCACTTTTGTGTGCTTCATCACCCTGTGCGACCATTTCTTTTAAATGCTTATCTTGCGCTTTTATAACATCATCAGCCGTATTTCCATGGAACGGGGCGCCACAGGGCCCACCCATTTGACTACAAGTCATTGTTTTCATAAGTCTCAGCTCCTTTAATATGGTATTTGCTTAAGTTTGAGGTCTTACTTGATGCTTGGTCTCTTATACTTCTGACAAGTTTTTAGCTCACCGCTTTCTTCACTAGCGCCTTGATCTTTGCCTCTTCGGCGGTAGTCAACTCCTTTAACGCGAAGGCGGTAGACCACATGACACCTTCATCGAGATTCGCTGTGTCGCTGAAGCCCAATGTCGCATACCTCGTGTTGAATTTCTTCGCGCTTTGGAAGAAGCAGACGACCTTGTCATCCTTGGCATATGCGGGCATCCCGTACCAGGTTTTCGGTATGAGAACTGGCGCACTGGTTGTAATGATCTCATGCAGCCGCTTAGCCATGGAACGATCATGCTCCTTCATCTGTGAGATCGCAGCAAGCACGGCGCTTTCCCCAGCCGCCCTGTCCTTGCTCGCACGCGCTTCCGCCTTCAACTCTTGGGCACGAGCCTTCATGGCGGCTTTTTCTTCGGCTGTAAATCCTTCACCAGACTTCTTGGTGGATTTTTTCGTATCTGTCCTTGCGCTCATGGAAATCTCCTTATATGACTTTGGGGTTGTTTTGACATCTTGCATACAAACAAATTTATCTTTATAATAAAGATACTTTAAAATAAAGGTAGTGTCAAGGGTATATTTTCTATGACGAAATCCACAAAGACAGACTTGAAGAAACGAGCCCTGATGGCGGTGAGGGATTATGGTATTCATTTGACGCTGTTCCGAAACGCCATGAGTGAATGGGCAGGACTCAATGTAACCGACATGGAATGTCTTAGGCTTCTATTCCACAAAGGCATTGCCACACCCTCGGAACTTGCCAAGCATACGGGTCTCACTTCTGGTGCGACGACCGCTATGCTTGATCGGCTCGAAAAGGCTGGATTAATTGAACGCCGACCCAATCCCGATGATCGCCGCGGAACTCTGATCACTCCCGCAAAATCGGCTGCCGAAAAAGCCGCGTCATGGTTTGAATCGGCGAGAAGGTCACAAGACGAATTGATTTCAAGTTACTCGGAAAGTGAACTGGAAATCATTTCTGATGTCTTTGAACGATTTACAAAACTATGGGATCAGGAACGTGAGAAGATACGAAGAGGTCAGTAGAGGCGCGCACCCCATCAGCGGCCGTCGTAAGCCTTCTGCAAATCGGCAACGATGATCTTTTTCATCTTCGGCATGACCTGCATCATTCGACCCGATTTGTCCGAGCCGGGATTACCCATCAACTCGTCTAACGGTTTGCGTTACCTGCGTGTGGGCGGGCGTGGATTCTGTTTGGGAGCAGGAAAAGCCCGAAGCCACGCTCTGCGAAATACTTGTAAATGCCGCAGGATCCCACACGTTAGGTGCACCCATGAATATCGCGGGCGATCATTTTATACAGGAGGACGAAGGTCAACGTC
>JACRLA010000083.1 GCA_016215145.1 Chloroflexota bacterium | reverse complement strand
TTCGTCGCCTCATCCACCGTATCGAACTTGGTCAACACTTTGTCGAGCATGGTCAGGCGCAGCGCGGTGTTTGCTTGCGGTCCTACGCAGGCAAGGTTGAGCGAGCCACTGTTTTGTCGTAATAGTTTAAGCGTCGAGACAATTGCCGAGAGACCCGATGAATCAATAAAGGTCAATTTGCCAACGTCTACCGTGACATATTTGACTCCGCTTCCGGCGACTTCTTTTGTTTTCACTTTAAAGGAGTCAGCAGTTTCAGCGTCGAGGCGACCCTCTACTTGAACGACGGCTTGTGTGGGAGAGATGGCGTTGATGGTGATGTTCATAAATAGTCATTCCTTTGGATGTTTATTATAGTTCATTCACTACTGATCACGACTCGATTGCGCCCGGTTTGTTTGGCGCGGTAGAGTGCGGCGTCGGCAAGTTGCAAAATGGCTTCACCCGTGACGCCGTGATCGGGGAAGACGGCAACACCGAGCGAGAGGGTGATGGGCCCTAATGTTTGCCCGCCATATTTAACTTGAATCGATTGAATGCCTTCGCGTATTTGTTCAGCCCGTTTGCGCGCCAAGTCCAACGTCGCCGAAGGAAGGATCAAGGTAAACTCTTCGCCGCCATAGCGGCAGGCAACGTCGCTGCCGCGCACGCGCGTGCTTAAAAATCTGGCGAGTGATTGCAAAACGAGATCGCCCGCTTCGTGACCGAAGGAGTCGTTAAACTCTTTGAAGTGATCAATGTCAATCATAATCACACTCAACGATTGGTCGTTGCGTTGGGCGCGCGACACTTCGCGGATGAGCGTCTCTTCCATGTAGCGGCGGTTAAATAGTTTGGTGATCGGATCGCGGATCGCCTGTTGGCGCAGTTCGTCACGCAACCTTAAGTTTGCCAACGCCAACGACAATTGGTCGCCGACGGTGATGGCAAGCCGCAGCCCTGTTGCGTCGAGAATTGAATGGGGGTTTAACTCGCGCATATGGAGAATGCCTAACGTCTCCCCTTGCGCGCTCATCGGAATACATACATAAGACGGAGTGTGTTGGGCGTGTTTGCAGCGCAGTCCGTCTTTATCGGCGGTGACGTGGTGGAACTGCCCGCGCCGCAACGCCCAACAATCTTCGGAAGTAAAAATAGTTTCCAGATATTGTTCCTTCACGTCGCCCCACGTCGCTGCGATCTCAACTAATTTGCGAGCCGGGTCGTGCAAATAGAGCGCTCCGATATTAGCTGGAAAGAATTGCGCCAGAAAGTGGCTGATGATCGGGTAAGCGTCAGTCAAGAGCGAACAGGCTTGCAGGGCGTCACTCATCTCTCCTAACAACTGCATTTGGCGCGTGCGTTCCTTGAGTTCGTCAACCGAGGTTGTCAGTTGGTTGTTCACGTTTCGTAGAATTTGTTCGGTGACTGCCCGCTCCTCGCTCTCACGTTTCAACTGCTCGTTGGCGATCTTCATGTTGCGGGCGTGCGTCTCCAAGTCCCGGTTCAATTTCAGAATCTGTGTGTCGGCATGTTTGCGTTCGGTGATGTCAGCCAAGACAAGGATCGTGCCGTTGATCCGACCTTGAGCGTTACGCAACGGCGCGATGGAGAGACTCAGTTCAATCGGCGACCCGTCTTTGCGCTGGCGAGTCACTTCCATATCAATATGCGAGTCCCTTTTGGAAAAGTCTCGCAAACGCACCAGCTCTTCTGGCGATCCCTCCAGAGAAGGCGGCATCAATTTTCCAATCACCTCGTCTTGCTTCCAGCCAAACATGCGCTCGGCTGCCGCATTCCACAACTGCACTTTGCGCTCCAAACTTAAACTGATCACTGCCAATGGCGTGGTGTGAATGAAAGTGCGAAACGTCTGATTATTTTCAGTCAGCGTTTGCTCGATCCGTTCACGCTTGCTCACCTCTTCGGTCAACTGCGCCGCCCGCACTTCGATTTCGGCGCGACGCTTGTGTCCCACGCCCCGTCCATAACGCGCGCCCATTGCCAAACCGATAAACACAACGAACACGAATAGGGAAGTGCCGACGTTGACCCAACCCAATCGCTCGCTCCAACTGAACTCTATGAACAACGCGATTGCTATGATCGCGCCGAGGGTGATGATCATGACATCGATCCAAGCGCTTTGCAGCGCGGATCGAATCGCCGTCAGCGATCTCCAAATCTCCTTAAGGGGCGCCGTCTCGCCCGCGGAAGCTGCTTGCCCGGTTCGAGCCTTCTCTGCCAACTCGCGTTGAAGCGCTGGCACCAACCGCGCCAAATTATCTTTGGGGATGTGATCGTCTGCCCCGGCTTTCACTGTTTCAATGGCATGATCGATGTTCATTGCGCCGGACAACAAAAGAAACGGCAGGTGAGGAGCGATCTCTTTAGCGATCTCTAATACTTGCGGGGCGCTGAGGTGTGGCAAACCATCATCACAACATAAAATTGCTTGCAATGAGTTGCCTGCCAACGACTGGCGTATTTCGGTTTCAGTCCGGGCGCGCTCGTGGCTCACTTCATAATCCCCGCGCCGCAGCTCGCGCAGAATCAACGCCAGATCGTCGTCGTTATCTTCAATGATCAACACACGCAGAGGAATAGGCATAGCATATTTCCAAACTACAAACTACAAACTTCAAACTTCAAACTTCAAAATCCCAAAACCCCAAAATCCCAAAACCCCAAACTCCAAAATCCCAAAACCCCAAACTTCAAACTCCAAATCTCCAATCTCTAACCACCTAACTACCCAACCACCTAACCATCCAACTTCGCACTTTGAACTTCGCACTTTGAACTTCCCACTTCCCACTTACAACTTTTTCTCTAAATGCCATTGATTACGACTCGGCTCAAGCCGCTTGTAGTCCACCACATCCATCACGGCAGAAATAATATGAATCCCCAACCCGCCCTCTGGCGGATTTAACGGATCAATATCGGCAAGTTGTTTAATCTCACCCTCAAACGACTCACCGCTATCTATCATATCAATGACGAACCGATCTGTATAAAGTGAAAACAAGGCATGAATGCGGAACGAAGGATCGTGATCGTAAGCATGTTTGACGATGTTCGTCATCAGTTCGACGATCCCCAGATGCATCTCATCGCGCCATGTTTCGTAACGCGGGTCGGTTGCCAGCGCGCCGAGTGTGCTGTCCAAGATCGATTCGACACGCTTGATGGAACTCAAAGCGGCTGGCAGCACAAAGGCGCGAGAGACGCTCGCCTTCTCCGAATCGGATGCTTTGATGATCAGCACCGTGAGATCATCGCCCAACGGTTGCGAACCACGATGCAGACTCGCGCTGTCGAGGATCGCCTGCAAAATTTTATCGGCGGGAGCCGAATGGGCGGCATACAACACGTCTGCCAACCCTTGTTCGCCGAACACCTTGCCTTCGACGTTTTCCGATTCGGTGACGCCGTCACTGTAGATCACCAACACATCACCGGCGCCCAACGCAATAGATTGCTGGCTCGCCTCTAAGTTCTCAAAAATTCCAAGCGGCAGCGCCACACTGGGCAGTGGCACCGCGCTTCGGCTCGACGACTGCCACCACAAGGTTGAGGTGTGTCCGGCGCCCACATAATGCACCTGACCCGCTGTAGGCATCAACACCGCGAAGAACGCCGTCGCAAATGACTCAATGCGACTCATATCGCCGTATAACTCGCGGTTCGTCAACGACAACACTCGCGCCGCGTTGTGCGTATTGCGGAACTGGCTGCGGATCGTGGTGCGGATCATCGTCGTCAGCATCGCCGCCGGGATTCCTTTACCGGCAATATCCAACACCGCGAATCCCACATCGCCGTTTTCTGCTTCGATCACGTCGTAGAAATCGCCGCTCATGCCCGCCGCCGGTAAATTAATCGCCGCAAACTCGTAGCGATCTAATTTCGGGAATTTCGACGGCAGCAAACTCGATTGCAGAAATGAGGCGATCTCCACCTCACGTAAGAGTCGGGTGTTCGCCGTGCGTCGCTCGTTCAATACAATGTTGTCGAGCAGCGCCGCCGTTTGTTCCGCCGCGTTCTCTAACAGCACGCGATCATTTGGGCTGAAGCCCTCGTGACCGACATGATTGATCAAACCGATGATGGAGGGTGGCGCAATGCGCGTGGGCAAGGTCATGCCCAAAAAGGATCGCATCGGCGACGCCGATGGAAAGAGTGAAAGACATTCGGCAGAGGAGTTTGCCAATGTTGCTTCCATCACGACGGCCGGCGTGATCAACACATCCAAGAAGTGCGCTGCCCTCTCCACGCTCACTGCGTTGTTGGTCGAGTAACTATGATCACTGTGCGCGTTGCGCTGGGCGATGAAAGCGGTTTCAACTTCAAAT
>JACRLA010000326.1 GCA_016215145.1 Chloroflexota bacterium | reverse complement strand
CGCCGATTCAACAACTCGGCTATGTGGTGAATGCTGGAAGTGAAGCCGAAGCGGGCGCGCAGCGTATTTTTGAGATTCTCGATCTCGATGAGGAGGTCAGATCGAAAGGGGATGCCGTCACTGCTCCCGCCCTGAGTGGCGGCGTCACCTTTGATTCCGTTTCATTCGCCTATCGCGGCGACGAAAGCGGCAAACGCGCCTTGCACGGAATCTCCTTTGAAGCGAAACCGAATGAAGTGATCGCCTTGATCGGTCCCACAGGAAGCGGCAAAACGAGTCTCGTTAATTTAATTCCGCGTTTCTACGATGTGACCGGCGGGCGCGTGATGGTAGACGATTACAACGTGCGCGATCTCGAACTCAAATCGCTGCGCTCGCAGATTGGTTTAGTTTTGCAAACGTCGTTGTTGTTCTCGGTCAACATCCACGACAACATTGCCTTTGGTCGCGCCGACGCCAGCGAAGAGGAAGTGATCGCCGCCGCCAAAGCCGCGCGGGCGCACGAGTTCATCATGGCGTTTCCCGAAGGTTATCAAACGGTGGTCGGTGAACGCGGCGTGACTCTCTCCGGTGGGCAGCGCCAACGAGTCGCCATTGCCCGCGCCCTATTGATGAACCCGCGCATTTTGATTCTCGACGACGCGACTTCAAGCGTGGACACTCAAACCGAATATCTGATCCAACAAGCGTTGAGCGAGCTGATGAAGAACCGTACTACCTTTGTCATCGCCCAACGACTCTCCACCGTCAAACGCGCCGATTTAATTTTGGTTCTCGATCACGGGCGCATCGTGCAGCGCGGCAAGCACGACGAACTTTTGGAGCAAGGCGGACTCTACGGACAGATTTACGATCTGCAATTGAAAGATCAAGAGAAGTTCCGACGCGAGATGATGTTCTTGGATTCGCCCGAAGAGGAGCAGCCCGCGTCGTTGCAAGAACGCATCAAAGCCGAGCGACCTGACACGAAGAATAAGTTAGAGACGCAAGCGGTGAGAGTGAGTGCGGTGAAATAACCTCACCCCCTACCCCCTCTCCTGATGACAAAATACAAATACGTCATCAGGAGAGGGGAAACAGCCTTCTCCCCTCTCCCGAAAATGCTCTTGGTTTTTATTTTCGGGAGAGGGGTCGGGGGTGAGGGAGAATTAGAACAACATGACTCAACCAACAAAACCCCAACACCAAGACGACACCATTCTTGGCAAAGCTTACGATCCGCAAATCACACGGCGGCTGATCACATACTTGCGTCCGTATTGGGGATCAATTATTTCGTCGTTGACGCTGATGACTTTCGCCACCATCGCCAGCGTGATCGGTCCCTATTTAATAAAAGTTGCGCTCGACGAAGGCGTGAGCAAACGCGATGTGGGCGCACTCGGCGCGGCAGTCGGCGTTTATGTATTAAGCGCCCTCATCTTTTGGCTCGGCACATACTTCCGAGTCAAGATCATGGCAGTCACCGGGCAAAGCATCATCTACGATATGCGAACTCAACTCTTCGCGCATCTGCAAACGCTCTCGCTCGGTTTTTATTCGCGCTATGCGGTAGGTCGTCTGGTCTCGCGCATGGTCAACGACATCAGCGTGATCCGCGAAATGATCGTCTGGGCGATCACCGCCGTCTTCCGCGACATCTTCGACGCCAGCGGCATCATCATCGCCATGTTCATCCTCAACTGGCAACTTTCTCTCATCACGTTTTGCATCTTGCCGCTCATGGCAGTCGCCACCGAAATTTTTCGGCGATACGCGCGCGAGAATTATCTGCAAGTGCGAAGCGCCATTGGTTGGGTCAACGCTGTGCTTGCGGAAAACATCAACGGTGTGCGCGTGGTGCAATCATTCTCGCGCGAAGAACGCAACTACAAAACCTTTGCCGATGAAGTGAACGGCAACAACTTAAAAGTGAATCTACAGTCGGCGATGATCGCTTCAGTGTTTTTTCCGTCGGTGGATTTCATCGGGGCAATCGCCTTGGGTGTGGTCATCTGGGTGGGCGGGTTAGCCGTCTTGCGCGGCGGCGGCATCTTTGGCGGAGTCGGCGACACCGAGATCACCGCCGGAACTTTGGTCGCCTTCGCGCTTTACATTGATCATTTCTTCAACCCCATCCGCGATCTCTCGCAACGCTACAATCATTTTCAAGCGACGATGGCGAGCAGTGAACGCATCTTTGAATTGCTCGACACGCCGATTGACGTGAAAGACGAAGCCGACTCTAAGGTGATGCCGCCGATTCGCGGTGAAGTTTTTTTCGAGGACATCAGCTTTCACTACGAGAGCGGCGGCGTCCCGGTGTTGGATGAAATTAATTTGCGGGTGAGAGAGGGGCAAACGATTGCGTTGGTCGGCGAGACGGGCGCGGGCAAATCTACGTTAGTGAAATTAATCAGCCGCTTCTACGATCCAACTTCGGGCGCGGTAAAGATTGACGGCACTGATGTGAAATGCGTGACGCAAGATTCTTTGCGCGCCCAAATGGGCGTGGTTCTTCAAGACCCGTTTTTATTTTCGGGAACGGTCAGCGAGAACATTCGTTACGGTTCGCTCGATGCCACCGATGATCAAGTCCTTGCGGCGGCGAAAGCCGTTGGCGCGGATGAGTTCATCGCATCGCTTGATGCCGGTTACGAAACCAAAGTTGGCGAAGGCGGCGCAATACTTTCCGGCGGTCAACGTCAGCTCATCTCGTTTGCGCGAGCGTTGTTGGCGAACCCGCGAATTTTGATTCTCGATGAAGCCACCTCAAGCGTGGACACGCAAACCGAACGCATCATTCAATCGGCGTTGGAGCGATTACTCAAAGGGCGCACGGCATTCGTCATCGCCCACCGCCTCTCCACCATCACCCGCGCCGATAAGATCGTGGTGATGGATAAAGGGCGCATCGTGGAAGAAGGATCACATCAAGAATTGTTAGAGAAACGCGGACGTTATTTTGAATTGTATACGATGGCGTTTGCGGAGCATTCGTCAGAAGAAAAAAGCACGAAGAATTAAAGAACACGAAGGAGAGATGTTTTATTTGTAGAGACGTTCCGTTGGAACGTCTCCGTTTTAAACCATAAAACATTTTTGGGTTAACCCATGAGACGACCCAACGGGTCGTCTCTACAAACGGAATCAAATCCAACTCCAGAACCACGTTCGGGAGGGGATTAGATTTTCTCTTACTCTCTATACTATAATCCTCTCACTCTAATCACCTCAACGGGTCAACTTCATGCGCTCATTCCCTCGCTCTATTTTGTTTTTGTGCTTGATGTTCCTTGTCGCGTGCGTGCCAACAACAACTATATCAACGCCTGTGCCATCGGCAACTCACACGCCAACGCTCTCCCCCTCAAACACTCCGAACCCCACAGCGACGCCCAGCCCCACAGCTAGCAAAACCCCAAGTCCTACGCCAACTCTCTTTCCGCGAAAGCAAGTTCTCATTGAGGCAAGATTGCAATTTGGAGATGGTGTTCCTAGCGAAAGAATCTACTTAGGATCATTCTTTATTTTATACACTGATGGCGAATTATTGATAATGTCGAATAGTAGTGATAGCTGGTATTCACAAACAGCCCTAACGACATTGCAAATGTGCGAACTGCTATCTTCAATAGAGAAGACTGGCTTTTTCAAAGTTAAGGGCGATGGGTCACTAAGAGAAAGAGACCCTATATACAGTCTCCTTCCTACACCAAGAGCTGGCGAAGGAATTATGGGCGCTGGAGGTTGGTCTATTACCATAAATGGCAAACCTGCAAAACATATTTTTGTCTATGACCCATATCAAAAGTATTTGATACAAGAAATAAAATCTGTTTACTCGTTGCTATCTCAGTACAAACCGCCAAAACAGATGAAGCCTTATCGAGCCAAGTATCTTTGGTTATCAGTATTTAGGCAAATGGGGTTTTACTCACCAACTCCTGATCCTTCATTAACATGGCCCAGCAATTTATTACCTCCTGAAGAAATATTGGCTGGCACAGACTTTCAATCATTAATTATTGAAGATAAAAACGTCAGCCCTATTTTAAATATCTTTTCTGCCGAACCTAAGAGTTTTCTTTTTGCTTATTCGGGAAAGGAATACGTTATACGAGCTACACCCCTCTTACCTCACCAACCTAAAGATGAACCTGTCAAACTCCCACAAGAATTCGATCTTCCTTTCAAATGCCCGTAAGCAAGATATGCTTTTGTAGAGACATGCCGCTGGCGCGTCTTTTTTTAACCGAAACATATTTGAGGGTTAAGAAATAAGCCGACCTAGCGACACATCGCTACCCAATAATTTGTGCCTAAAAAAACCTCGCGGGTCTACGGAACCTGCTAGGTTCCATCTACCCAAAGAAATTTTTAAAATTTAATTTATCGTAACTGCTTACACCCTCATCAAAGAGGTTCCGCCTTATGCCTCGCCCACTCTCTCTCCTCCTCTCCCTCCTTCTCGCTTCACTCGCCTGCTCGTTCAATCGTAACGTCCCCCCAACATCCACGCCGATCATTCCAACATCAACAATTCAAGCAACCAACATTCCCTCCTCCACTGTTGCGCCAACGACGGCGGCGAAACCTTCGGGCAAGTTCGGCGTGCTGGCTAGTGGAGATCGGGCAACACGACCTGAGATCATCAGCTATCTCACTGAACTCAACGCCGGTTGGGTGCGGATCAACATAGATTTAAATGGCGCGAATGAAAACTATACTCAACTCTTTGATGACGGCCTCAACGTATTTTTGATGGTGAGCAACCAAGACCCGCAAAATGCAGATACATCTCTTGGCACGCTCAAAGAATTTCCCAACGCGGGCTTTCCCTATAAATCAAAAGCGACTTATCAACAAAAAGTGCGCGCGCTGATCACGCTCGCCCTGCCCTATCTCGCCAAAGGTCGAATGCTCTACGCCCAAGCCGAGAATGAGATCGGCGATGCCACCGTGAATCAAAAATAGCGTTACTGGCGCGGCACGACAGATCAATATCTGACTCAACTGCAAGCGTTCTACGAAGCGGTGAAAGCAGTCAATCCATCTATCCCCGTCGTCCTCTCCAGTTTCCCAAGCGAGACTCTGGATGCGCTAATCGATTCCAAAAATGATCGGCACGACTTCGCCGTGTCACGCACCACGACGATGATCAACTCAAAATACTATGACGCGGTGGACTTACACTTTTACGGATGCGTCACCGACATCGCGGCGAAAGTGAAATGGTTTAAAGATCGTTTGCCCGCCAACAAGGTCTGGCTCTCTACCGAAAACAGCGGACCCGATTACCGCTGCGCTTCGACTCCGCTCACTTACGAAAAAGACCCGGCGCGCTACGAACAGCTGCAAGCGGAACAAGTGAAACAAAGGTTGGCGGCTTGCGCTGAAAACGGCGGCGTCATTTGTTTGTGGTTTTCGCTGTTCGATCTCAAAGGCGAGACGGATGTCTTCGCGCACATGGGGTTGATCGATTCGTATTCCAATCCACCGCGCAAGAAAGCGGCGTTTGAGGCGTTCAAGAGTTTTGTCTCGCGCTAGCGTCATTGCGAGTGCTTCACAAAGCAATCTCAAAGCGCGACCAAGATTGCTTCGCGCGAAAAGCACGCGCTCGCAATGACGAATTTTTCTTCGTGCCTCTTCGTGGATAAAAACAAGCGCAACAAAACGACTTGTGCTATATTCATCGCTTGTGTTAAACCGACTCCGCGAACAACTTTCTCACCTTGCCGATACACTCCGCATCCCGCCCATCGTCCTCGCCGGAGTCTTCATCGTCGTCTTCGGCACACTGCCGATCATCTTGATCGCCCTCATCGCCTTCAACAACACCCAACCGCAAGTGATCATCCTCGTCGCCACGCCCACTCCGGGCGGGCTGCCGACTGCGGGTGTGCAAGTGCAGCCGTTAGTGGGCGCGCCCACTGTGGGACCTTCGCCCACTGCGCCAGCGAATCCGTTTGATGTCGGCGG
>JACRLA010000325.1 GCA_016215145.1 Chloroflexota bacterium | reverse complement strand
TGAAGATTGGTAAGAGAACCAAGCCGCGCTGTAATTTTGGCGGCGACACCGTTTGCCTGCGCGTTTTCATTCGTGGCGTGAATGGCGGCATTATCAATATCAATCCCCTGCACATCCGCCGCGCCGAGTTTGGCGGCGGCAATAGAGAGAATGCCTGAGCCGCACCCCACATCTAACACGTTGTCATTCGGTTTTAAATGATCTTCGATGAGAGCCAGACAGAGTTGCGTGGTAGGGTGTGTGCCGGTGCCAAACGCCATGCCGGGATCCATGTATACCGGCACATCATTGGCATCAAGTTCGGGTTTGAGCCACGCTGGAACGACGATGAGTCGCTTGCCCGCGCGGATCGGTTTGTAATGTTCCTTCCACAGTTCTGTCCAATCGGCGTCGGCGACTTTGGTGTAGGTCGGCTGCGGGATGGGACGGATCATGTTGAGATAAAAAAGATCGCGCTCGATTTTCTCGCGTGTTGCCTCAACCTGATCATCATCTGGCAAGAAGCCTCGTACTTTGAGCGGACCGATGGGGCGTCCTTCGTCGTCGGGGTCAACTTCAATTGCCGTTGACTCAATAGCCACGCCTTGCGGGATGTGACGTGAGAGAACGTCGGCGATTGATTCGCATAATTCGCTGTCGGCGATGAGGGAGATTTCGATCCAGTTCATACTTTGTGGAGTAGAGAAGACCGCCGCGTGAAAGCGGCGGTCATATTTACGCAACTGCAAATTCCGTCATCGCCCTTCGCTCAGGGCGATAGAACGCTAACACAATGTCCTCTTTTGGCACACCTGCCTCTAACAGCTCTTGCGTAATGCCTTCTTCACTCCCATCCCATTCGATCCAAATTTTCTCATCATGGAGATGTAAATGGAATACTACAGCGTGGACGCGCCCTGTACTATCCCAACCAACATCAACCAGAATATATTGATCGTTGGCGAGATCGCAGATTGGCATCGTTTCGATCTGCCCATGACTTGGTGTGTGTTCGGCATGTTGCTCTATGATTGTTTGAATGATACGCCGATAATTCGCTAACTTGTCCATTCTACAACCTACTCGGTATCAGAGTTGAAGATCAGCATACGGATCTTCTGATCTTGCACAATTTCCTGAACAGCAGGGCGTTGGAAAAAATCTTGATAAACATCAAGAGCGATAGCTACAAAAAGTTCGCGTTCCGAATTTATCCGTTCAAGGAAAATGCGGTAGATGCTATGCTGTCCTACCATCTTTTCTAACTCAGTTACAAGTGATGGAGCGCTAAACGTTTTTACTTCGATTACAATCTTGCGCTCGCCCCGTTCTGCCGCAATCACTTTCTCTGCGCCGAAATCTGCATATACCCGCAAACCCTTGAATTCAATCGTGAACGGGTCATCGGTGATTGTCCACCCATCTTTAATCAACACTCGTTTTACAGCCTCGTGGTAGAAATCGCGTTGTGGCATGATGAAATTATACCGCCTCACCCTCCAAACAAATCCGCCAGCGCATCGAGCAAGCCTTTATCTTTGCCCTCACTCGCCTTAGCTTCGCCTAACACTTTGTCCAAGTCCTTGAACAATTTTCGTTGATCGGCGGTGAGAGAGGTCGGGATGTCTACGTTCATGATCACGTATTGATCGCCGCGCCCACTGCGTTGAACGCGCGGCACACCCTGATCGCGCAATTTAAAAACGCGACCCGGTTGCGAACCGG
Organism: Chloroflexota bacterium; assembly: GCA_016215145.1. Lineage (GTDB taxonomy): Bacteria > Chloroflexota > Anaerolineae > Anaerolineales > VGOW01 > VGOW01. The sequence continues at coordinate 13,330 of JACRLA010000325.1, read as the reverse complement.
CAGGGATTCTTAATTTCACCTCGCCGTCAATTGTTGGCACCATCACATCCGCGCCTAACACGGCTTGGGTGATGCTCACCCTGTATTCGATCTGAATGTCGTCGCCGCGTCGCCGAAACATCTCGTGCGGCGCAACATCTAACACCACGTATAAATTACCGTTGGGCCCACCGATGCTTCCCGGTTCGCCTTCGTTGCTCAAACGAATCTGCGTGCCGACATCCACGCCCGCCGGAATGTTGACAATCAGCCGTTTGGTTTTGCGAACTTGCCCGCGACCTTTGCACTCGTAGCATGGTGTTTGGATCGTCTCGCCTGTGCCGCGACAATTGGGGCAGGTGGTGACGTTGACCATCGAACCAAGAATCGTCTGCCGCATCTGCCGCACTTCGCCCGTGCCTTTACAAGTTGAACAACGCACGGGTGTGGTGCCGGGTTCGGCTTTGCCACCATTGCACACCGAGCAAATTTCGGATCGCGCTACTTCGATTTCTTTCTGCGCGCCATGCACCGCTTCGTCAAACGAGATCGTTAAGTCGTAACGCAAATCTGCGCCACGACGCGGACCGCGCCGCGAACTGCCACTGCGCCCGCCGAAGCCGCCGAAGAATTGTTCAAAGATGTCGTTGAAGTCGGTGAAGCCGCCATAGTCGCCCGACCCGGCTGCGCCTTGAAAGGCGGCGTGACCGTAGCGATCGTAAGCGGCGCGTTTCTCATCATCCGAGAGCACGCTGTAGGCTTCATTCATTTCTTTAAACTTATCTTCTGCTTCGTGGCTCTTGTTAATATCGGGATGATATTGCTTCGCCAGTTTGCGATATGCAGATTTAATCTCGTCGGGCGATGCGCCGCGTGAGAGTCCGAGCGTTTCGTAGTAGTCGCGTTTAGTAGCCACAAAAATTATGAATTAGGAATTATGAAGGATGAACTTACTTCATAATTCATCCTTCTTACTTTTCTTTGAACTCTCCATCCACCACATTATCATCCGGTGGAGTGCCGCCGTCGCCGCCGGGGTTGCCGCCCATACCCGCGCCGCCGGGTTGCCCCGCCGCGCCGTAGGCTGCCGCGCCAAGTTGCTGCATGATCTGATTCAATTCGGATGTCATGCGTTGCAGTGAAGCAGTGTCGGCGTCTTTGTTGTTCAACGCTTCGCGGATCGCTTTCACTTTTTCTTCGATCTGCGATTTCATGCTGGCGTCGGCTTTGTCGCCCAAATCTTTAATGGCGCGTTCCGCCACGTAGGTCGCCGAGTCGGCGGCGTTGCGCGCTTCGATATTCTCGCGTCGTAGTTTGTCTTCTGCGGCGTATTTCTCCCCCTCTTTCTTCATGCGCTCAATTTCAGATTTTTCCAAACCGGACGAAGCGTGAATGGTGATGTGCTGACTGCGGTTCGTTGCTTTGTCCGATGCGCTGACGTTGAGGATGCCGTCGGCGTTGATGTCGAATGTGACTTCCACTTGCGGTATACCGCGCGGAGCGGGGGGGATGCCGTCGAGGATAAATTTACCCAACGATTTATTATCACCCGCCATCGGGCGTTCACCCTGCACCACATGAATCTCAACCGACGTTTGCATGTCGGCGGCAGTGGAGAACACCTGACTCTTCTTCGCCGGGATCGTGGTGTTGCGTTCGATCAACGGAGTCGCTACCCCGCCCAGAGTCTCGATGCTCAAGGTTAACGGAGTCACGTCGAGCAGCAGCACATCTTTTACTTCACCGCCCAACACACCGGCTTGGATCGCCGCGCCAATCGCCACGACCTCATCCGGGTTCACGCCTTTGTGTGGCTCTTTCTCAAACGTCTTCCGGACGATCTCTTGCACGGCAGGCATACGAGTCATGCCGCCGACCACCACTACTTCGTGAATGTCGCTCGATTTAAGTTTGGCGTCGCTCAACGCGCTTTGCATCGGTCCGATAGATTTCTTGATCAGATCGTCGGTGAGCTGTTCCAGTTTAGAACGTGAGAGGGTAAGCGTGAGATGTTTGGGACCCGAAGCGTCGGCGGTGACGAAGGGCAAGTTGATCTCGCTCTGCATCACGGTGGATAGTTCGATCTTCGCCTTCTCTGCCGCTTCGCGCAAACGTTGTAACGCTTGGCGATCTGAACGCAAGTCAATCCCGTTCTCGCGTTTAAATTCATCGGCGATCCAATCTACGATGCGAATATCAAAATCGTCGCCGCCCAAAAATGTGTCGCCGTTGGTGGAGCGCACTTCAAACACACCGTCGCCGACGGCGAGAATCGAAACGTCAAACGTGCCGCCGCCGAGATCGTAGACGGCAATCGTCTCGTCCTTCTTGCGATCCAAACCATAAGCCAGTGATGAGGCTGTGGGTTCGTTGATTATGCGAAGAACTTCAAGGCCGGCGATGCGCCCGGCGTCTTTGGTCGCCTGACGCTGTGAGTCGTTGAAGTATGCCGGAACGGTGATGACCGCTTGGGTGACGGTTTCACCCAGATAGGCTTCGGCGTCTTGTTTCATCTTCGCCAAGATCATCGCGCTGACTTCCGGCGGGGAATATTCTTTGCCGCCCATATGCACGCGCACATCGCCATTCGGCGCGGCGCTCACTTTATACGGCACGAGTTTGATCGCGCGCTGCACTTCGGCGTCGGCGAACTTGCGACCCATGAATCGTTTGATGGAGAAGATCGTGTTCTCCGGATTCGTCACTGCCTGACGACGCGCCACTTGTCCCACGAGTCGCTCGCCGGTTTTGGGGTTGATGGCGACGACCGATGGAATGAGCCGCGCCCCTTCGGACGAGGGGATCACAACGGGTTCGCCGCCTTCCATCACTGCCACCACCGAGTTTGTCGTGCCGAGATCGATGCCTACTATTCTTGCCATGATATGAATTCCTCTCTAAATAAAAGAGATCACCGCAAAGGCGCGAAGGGCGCAAAGCCTTTTTTTCTTTGCGTTCTTCGCGTCTTCGCGGTTTAAGATTTTATTTTCCTTTTGACACTTTCACCAACACCGGGCGCAAGACGCGCTCGCCGAGTTTGTAACCGTGACGCAGCACTTCGATAATTTGATTCTCCGGCTTGTCCGATTCCTCATGTACGACTGCTTCGTGGAAGTTTGGATCGAAGTATTGACCTTCGGCTTCGATGCGCTTGATGCCTTCATTCTCCAAAAAGGAGATGAACTTGCGTTGAACCAGTGCCACGCCTTGCGCCCACTTTGCCGCTTCATCGTTAGTGGGCATATTCTTCAGTGCCAATTCAAAATCGTCAATCACCGGCAGAAAGCGTGCCAACACTGTTGCCGAGGCGTTTTGATTTGCTTCGGCTTGTTCGCGCTCGATTCGTTTTTTGTAATTCGTGAAATTGGCGCGTTCACGCTGCCAGCCGTCTAAATTTTCTGCCGCCTTCGCTCTTGCCGCATCCACTTCGGCTTGAAGTGAAGTAAGCGGATCAAGTTTATCGGTGGCTTCCGCCGTCGCCGGTGAAGCAGGCGACGACGGCGTCACCGTGTCATCTTGAAAAATTTCTTCGTTAGGAGTCTCCATATGCCTCATTCACCAAATCTGTCATTAGTTCAGCCACATAGCGCACGGTTGAGATCGCTCGCCCGTACGCCATGCGAGTAGGTCCCACAACCCCCAGCGCGCCGGTGGCAACGTTGTTGACGCCGTAACGCGCCAAGACCATTGAACAATCTTTAAGTTCTTCCCAATCGCCTTCGCCGCCGATGACGACTTGCACGCTGCCGATATTGGGGCTGAGAACTTTGGAAAGAAATTGTTGCAAGAAGGTATGCTCTTCGAGCGCCTTCTGCGTTTGCCGCGCGGCGTTGCTGTCGGCAAATTCCGGTTCGGCTAACACGCGGCTCATGCCTTCGAATACGATTTCGTTTGAGTGTGGCATGTCACGGCGGCTCATCATGTCGGCGATCATGCGCGCGATCTCTTGTTCAAATGTTGGATAACGCGCTGAGGCAAGACGTATGCCTTCCGAGTCGAGATTCTCAAAAGTGATATTAAGCCGCCCTGCCGCTTCGCTTAATTGTTGTTGTGAGGCAGGTTCGGCAAGCACCAACACTTGCTGCCGCACTTCGCCGCCGACCAGCACCACGATCAATAAAACCTGACGACCGTAAGTGGCGATCAATTCCACATGTTTAAAAAGTGTGGATTGCGTGCGCGGCGCGGTGATGATCGCTGCCCCATGCCCATGCTGTGAGATGACCGACGCCGCCAAGCGCAGCGATTGATTCACATCGCCGTGCGCTTGATGAAACTGATGGCTGATCGTATTTTGTTCAGCCATTGGTAGTTCCACTTCTCCCAACAATTGTTGAACGAAGTAACGATACCCTTCTTCTGTTGGCACGCGCCCGGCAGATGTGTGCGGTTGACGGATCATCCCTTGCTCTGCCAACTCTGCCATCTCATTGCGGATCGTTGCCGGACTATAGGGCAAACCATATTTTTCGCGGATGCCGTTAGAACTTACCGGCGACGCCGAGTCCACATATTCGCGGACGATCAGTGCGAGCAAAGTTTCTTGGCGGTTAGAGAGTTCCATAAAATAACTAGCACTCGACGTGCATGATTGCTAAGCGAGTGCGTATGAGATAATATCAGTCCAAGAAAATGATGTCAAATTTGTTTACAAGGGAGACGACACGAATGGCAACGATTGCCGAAACATCCGATGATAAATTTAACTCAGAAGTATTAGAATCGCATATACCCGTTTTAGTAGATTTCTCTGCCGAGTGGTGCGCGCCGTGCAAGCAACTCAAGCCCATCGTCCAACAGATCGCCGACGAATATGATGGCAAGATGCGCGTCGTGGAGATCAATACCGATCACAATGTGCAAACCACCATGCAGTACGGCGTGATGAGCATCCCCACATTGATCTTGTTTAAAGATGGCAAAGCAGAAGAACGGATCACCGGCTTTCAACCGAAGCCAAAATTGTTAGAGAAGATCAAGAAGCACGTTTCTTAATTGGAACGATTCAAACACCGAGTGTCTCAAAGACACTCGGTGTTTGTCTTAACTCGGTGACGCCGCCTCTTGCCCTGAAACTTTTATGGCACTTGCAACTGGAACCGTGAAATGAAACGTGCTGCCCTTCTCCAACTCGCTCTCAAACCACGTCCTGCCGCCGCTTAACTCGATCAATTGTTTGAAGATATTTAAACCCAAACCTGTGCCGGGGGCTTCACGAATAGATCGATCTTCGGCGCGGAAGAATTTGGTAAAAATCTTTTTCTGATCAACAGGCGAGATGCCGTAACCCGTATCTTGCACCGAAACATGCAGCACCTCTGCCGCGCCTTTGGCATCCCAGATATTTTTTGCGCGATGCACGCGCAAGGTCACGCTGCCGCCGACGGGTGTGTACTTGTAACCGTTGCTCATCAAGTTGGTCAACGCCTGCACTAACCGTACGTGGTCGCCCCACACAAGCGGCAAATCCGATTCCACATCCATCAGTAACGTTTGTTGCTTGGCGTCATATTGACCTTGCAACGAGCGCACCACTTCGTCAATCACGGTTTGGAACGACATCTCCTTCGTCTCCAACTTCAATCGCCCCGATTCGATCCGTGCCACATCCGCCAGATCGGAGACGATGGTGGTCATGCGCTCGACATTGCTTTTGATGATATTGAGGAATTGTCCCTGTGTTTCATTGAGGGGACCGACTGCGCCCGCGCTCAACCAATCAGCATAACCTTTGATGGAGGTCATTGGCGTTTTAAGTTCGTGTGAGACGAATGACACGAATTCGCTCTTGGCAAGGTTGGCGGCATTCACTTCAGCATATAGCCGCGCATTCGCCAACGAGATCGCCGCGTGGTCGGCAAGGCGCACCAAGAACTCCACGTTCTCATCACTGAAGCAATCGGGGTTGCGAGATTCAATTGCCACTACGCCCAACGTTTGATCTTCGCGGCGCATTGGGATGATCAATTGCGCTACCGCGCTCGGCAGCACTTCAATGTAATCCGATTCAGATTTAACATTCTCCGTCAACGAAACGCGACCCGTAGCCAACGCCCGTCCAATTAAACCTTTCCCAAGTGGCGCAGCGTTTTCTATGAACGGTTTGATGGCGTCACCGTATCCGCGATGGGCGACGATCTCAAAACCTTCTTCCAGCACAATACCGGCAAGGGCGGCGTCCGCGCCGGTCAACGCCAGAGCGCGATCTAGCACGTAGCTAAAAATTCGTTTGACGTCGAGCGCGGCGTTTAATTCTCTGTCAATGCGCTGCATCACCGAGAGTTCTTCCACGCGCGCCGCCAACGCTTGGTCGGTTGAATTAAACAGCCGCGCGTTTTCAATGGCGACTGCCGCTTGCCCGCCGAAGGCAGTGAGCAAGGTAGTGTCTTCTTCGTCAAAGGGCGAACCATCGCGTTTGTTGATTACTTCAATCACGCCGATGGTGCGATCTTTAATACGGAGTGGCACGGCTAACACCGCGCGCGAGAGAAAGCCCGTCGTTTGATCGGATTGATAAAACCAGCGTGGATCATGCGCGGTATCGTTGACGATGATCGGCTGCCCCGATTTTGCCGTCTCGCCGACGATGCCCCGTCCGGCGGGGACGCGGCTTCCGATTAAATTGCGCGCCACAGGTCCCACCGTGTTTTTGAAAATGGATTCGCCCGTTTCTTCATCCAGCAAGAACAAGCTACCCGCTTCGCACGCCAAGATATTGACCGCGCTCTCCAATACTTGTTGCAACAACGGTTCGAGATCAAGTGTAGAGGTGATCGTCTGCGCCACTTGGTTGAGCGTGGCGAGTTGGCGCGCGCGTTGTTCGGTTTGTTGATAGAGGCGGGCTTTGTCAATTGCTGTTGCAGCCTGATCGGCGATGGCGGTGAATATCTTTAAGTGATCATCGCTGAAGGTACGCCCCACGTCGAATGATGAAATGACCAGCGCCCCTAATGTTCCAGCGCCGACGTTAAGCGGCACGCCCATCCACGCTTGATAGGGGCGGGCGAGTGGGGCGACTCGGCGGCGGGCGCACTCGCCTAAATAGTCGTCTGTGAGAATCGGTTGACCGCTGCGGACGATCTCACTCACCAGTCCCTCGCCGTAATCCCACGCCGTGCGTTCCAACGAAGGGATGCGCTCATTATTTTCTACATGAAGTGCGTAAGATAGTTTGCGCGCGCGCGGCTGGTGCAGCACGATGGAAAAATTACTCACGTCCAGCACCCGACCCGTTTGGGCATAGACCAGCTCTAACAGATCATCAAACGAGACGGAGAAGTTAATGGCTTGCGACACCTGACTGAGAACGTTCAGTTCGTTCAAGCGTTTCTCTAACGTCGCCACGGCTTGCGCTCGCTCGATTGCCAACGCGCTTTGATCGGTGAGTGATTCGAGAAAGTCCAGGTCTTGAGAGGAATACGGCTGCCCCGAAAGTTTGTTGCCCAAGGCGAGCCAACCGATCAAACCATTCTTGCTATTTAATGGCACGAAGATCGTCGAACCCAGCACGGCGAGTCGTGAACGATCACGTAGGAGTGTAGAGGGTAGTGGCGTATCGGGAGCAAGATGCAGCACGTTGCGCCGCGAGGTGAGTGAACGTGCTAACGAACTTTCGGCGTTGAAGCGAATGTCTGTTGAGGATTGTCCGTTGGCGGCGTAGGCTTGGTATTCGACCCGGGAGTGATCGCGCAAGAAAATGTACAAGTGCTCGGGCTTGAGAGCATTGTCGAGCAGGCGTTGAATCTCATTGGCGATCAGCGGCAGGTCAACCGACTCGGTTAACACGCGGCTAAACTGCTGTAGTTGTTGGCGGTATCCCAAGCGGCTTCTAAAGAAGAACGCATCTACTTTGTTCTCCAACCACAGCCGCAAAGGGTTGAGTCCAAAAATAAGGATCAACACCAAGATGGCGATCAATGCCGGTGAGTTTCCCGGCAACATAGAACCCAACACGGTTGAGATTCCGGTGACGATCAATCCGTAGCCGACGACTGTCAAGACGATCAAGCTGGTGTAGATCAATCCTCGGCTGAGGATGTATTCGGTTTTGAGCAAGCGATAGCGAAGGATGGCGTAAGCAATGCCTAAGGGAAAGGCAATCAACGGTGTGAAGTGATACAGAACATTGAATTGGAAAGTGGTGTCAAAGGCGTTAGAGTAGACGAGCCAAAAAATAATGGGCGTGAACCCGAGGGCAGAGGCGGCGACAATGATGCGGCTTTGCGAGCGCACAATGGGCGAGGCGGCTTGCCCCCAGCGATACATGTTCATCAGAATCAAGAACACGCCGCCGAGTGCCGCATATAAATAAGAAACAAGCCAGCCAGCAGCGTAGGCGCGAGGGACATTCAGCATCCATTCGCCGGCTACGATCAAGACCAATGCCGGCGCGTAGCCCAGCAAAGAAAGATAAGGACGTTTATTAATGAAGCGGGTTTCTTGTGGAAAGATCAATCCTAAGGAAAACGCGCTGCCGCCGATCATCGGGACAAAAAATGTCCAGGCGATTATAAAAACTTTCGTAGTGTAAAGATCAAACAGCCCGCCGATCAATACTGCCATGGAAGCGCAGAACATAGCAAACGCCCTGCCGGCGTTTTCGTTGCGCCGCACGTAGAACACCCACGTCCCGATAATTAAAAAAGTGAGACCAATTAAATAGGGGAGGAGAAAATAATTTAGTTGGCTTTGAAACGAAAAACGGCTGAGTGGAACGCGGAGGCTTGCTTGCTCTTGAATCGTCCAGGGACCTAACGACGATCCACTGGCTTTTTCGTAGGTGATGAGAACGGTGTCGCCGACAGAGTATTTTGCCAGCGTTTGGTTGACATCGTCAGGAGATGTAACGAGGTGATCGTCAATGGCGATCAATCGATCTGGGTAGGTGAGTCCGGCAGCGGACACTGCCCAGCGTTCTCCGCTCGGAGAGGACGCGCCGCTAAAAATTAATGTCGGCTCGACAAAGATTCCCATGAAGGGAATTTGCATCCATCGCCAGGCGAAGTAGGGCGACACAATATACATCCCGGCGACAAATAGTAAAACGCAAAAGACAATGGTGGTAGAGAGGCGTGCTATGGTCGCTTGGAAATTGAGCGCGGTGTTGTCGCTTGTCGGAGAGGTGTCGGCGATAGCCATGCGATTGATTCTACAGATGGCGGACTCTTAGCGCAAGCTCGATTATTAATCCTCACGAAGATTTTAGAACATTCGGAGTAGCTACTCAGCCATTCCGTCATTGCGAGCGCACTTCGCGGAGCGGAAAGCAATCTCGGTTGCGCTACGAGATTGCTTCGTCGCAAAGAACGCTCCTCGCAATGACGTCTGGGTAGTTACCATTCGGAAGGGCGGATCATCGGTTGCGGTATAATCGAATCACATCCCCTTTTAAAATAATTTTTTCTACTATGACAACATCCCCCATTCGTGTGCTTGTTGCTAAACCCGGACTTGATGGACATGATCGCGGCGCGAAAGTGATCGCCCGCGCATTGCGCGATGCCGGTATGGAAGTGATCTACACCGGCTTGCGCCAAACGCCAGAGATGATCGCCGAAGCCGCGCTGCAAGAAGATGTGGACGTGGTCGGTCTTTCGATCCTCTCTGGCGCGCACAATGCGCTGGTGCCAAAAGTGATGGACTTGCTTAAGGGCAAAGGGTTAAACGATGTCCGCGTTTTCTTGGGCGGCATCGTCCCCGATGAAGACATCCCGCCACTTAAGGCAATGGGCGTTGCCGATGTGTTTGGTCCCGGCACCAGCACCGACGTGATTGTGGAATCGATTCGCAAGACGGTTAGCAAATAGTAGATGGCTTATGGCGAATGGCGTGATACGTGATGAGTGATGCGTGATACGCAATACGCAATACGAAATACGAAATACGAAATACGTAATACGATCCGCAATCCGCAATCTACAATCCGCAATTAGCTGATGACTTTACACGACTCGATTCTCTCCGGCGATAGACGCGCACTCGCCCGCTTGATTACAAAAATTGAAAACGATCAACCCGAATCTCGCGCCGCACTCGCCGCGTTGTATCCGCGCGGGGGCAGGGCGCAAGTGATCGGCGTCACGGGCGCACCCGGCACGGGCAAGTCTACGCTGGTGAGTGAGTTGGCAAAGGCATATCGCCGCGCAGCAAAGACGGTAGCAATCACTCGCCCGCGCGACGGACGAAGTGGTTGCCGTCGTGGACGCGGCAGCATTCGACGTGATCATGATCGAAACTGTTGGCGCGGGGCAATCCGAAGTGGATATTGCGCGTTTGGCGCACACGACTCTGGTCGTCGAAGCACCCGGTCTGGGCGATGATGTGCAAGCGATCAAAGCCGGTATTTTGGAGATCGCCGATGTGCTGGTGTTGAACAAAGCCGACCTGCCCGGTGCGGAAGCCGCCACGCGCGCGCTGCGTGGGATGTTGATGTTGGCTCACACTCAATGGGACGTGCCGATCTGCGAGACGGTTGCCGCGGAAGGCAAAGGTGTGGATGAAGTGATTGCTGCGATTGGTCGGCATCGAAATTATCTTTTACACAGTGATGGCATGATCCAACGCGAGCGTGATCGCGTGCGGCGACAACTTGAGAATCTGGCGCGCGATCTTTTGTATTCGCGCTTCATCGCCGCCAAGCGTGGCGAGGTGGATGCGGCGATTGAGGCAGTGGCAAGCCGCCAACGTGATCCGTATTCGGTGGTGGATGAATTGTTAAAGTAGAGCAAGATAGAATCTTGCTCTACTATTGGGCAAGATGGAATCTTGTTCTACTGCTGGGCAAGATTTAATCTTGCCAATGGTGACGACATGATCTTTAGTCAAAAAATTCGCTTACGATCTGTAGAACGCTCCGATCTTCCGAACTACGTCAAATGGTTTGACGATCCTGAAGTCCGTGATGGTTTAAGTTTGTATTTGCCGATGGGTCAGGCGAATGAAGAACAGTGGTTTGAAAATATGCTTAAGCGAGATCGCATTGAGCAACCGTTTGCCGTTGACGGTAAGAAGGGCTCAAAATGGATTCACATTGGCTCGACGGGTTTTCACAATTTGGATTGGCGTAATCACTGCGCCGAATTTGGGATCGTGATCGGTGACAAAAATTTTTGGAATCACGGTTATGGCACCGACACGGTGAAGACGGTTCTCGGTTTGGGTTTCGGCGAAATGAATTTTGATCGAATTTTTTTGCGCGTGTTTGACACGAATAAGCGAGCGATGCGCTGTTACGAAAAAGCGGGCTTCGTTCACGAAGGACGATTGCGCCGCGATAATTTTCACAACGGGCAATACCGGGATACATTGATTATGAGCGTTTTGCGCGATGAGTGGGAGAAGATGAAGCGATGAGTACGGGGCGACTTCACGATGTTGCCCCGATGTATGGCGGCATCCGTTTAATTGGCGGCACGTCCACGCCTGATCTCACTCAAGAGATCAGCGATTATCTAAAAGTTTCGTTGAGTGGGCGCGACATCATTCAATTCCCCAACGAAAACATCTTTGTGCGCCTGCATTCCAGCGCGCGCGGGCAAGATGTGTACGTCATCCAAACGACCAGCAAGCCGGTGAATTACAACTTGATGGAATTGTTGATCACGCTGCAAACGCTGAAGCTAGATTCGGCGGCGCGGGTGACGGCGGTGATACCGTATCTGTGTTACTCGCGTTCAGATAAAAAAGATCAGCCGCGTGTTCCCATCACCGCGCGCCTTGTCGCCGATATGATCGAGTGCGCCGGAGCGCACCGTTACATCACCATTGATCTGCACGCCGGACAGATTCAAGGTTTCTTTTCTATCCCGGGTGATGTGTTGACGGCTTACCACATGGTGAGCGATTATTTTGCGACGAAGCTCCCGCAGATGACGGACCCGGTTATCGTCACCGCCGATTTTGGTTTTGCCAAGAAGGGGCGCAACTTTGCGGCGAAGCTCAACGCGCCGATGGCGTTTGTGGAGAAGCGGCGCATCGGCAACGACTCGACGGCGGAAGCGATGAGCGTCATCGGCGATGTGGACGGCAAAGATGTGATCATCGTGGACGACGAAGTGGACACCGCCGGGACCGTGTGCGAAGCGGCGCAGATCGTCCGCGCTCACGGTGCGCGTGAGGTGTATCTCTCTTTTGTGCATCCGGTGTTGTCGGGTCCGGCGTTTGAGCGTTTGCAGGCGGCGAACTTTAAAGAGATCGTCACCACGAACACGATCCCGATCCCTGCTGAAAACAAATTGCCGAATATGACGATTCTTTCGGTGGCGGGTTTGTTAGGGGAAGCGAACACGATCCCGATCCCTGCTGAAAACAAATTGCCGAATATGACGATTCTTTCGGTAGCAGGTTTATTGGGCGAAGTGATTAAGAGAGCGCATGAGGGGCGGAGCGTGGGGGAGATGTTTAATGAATAATAAGGAAATAGGGGAGATAAAGGAAAGAGCGCATCGTGAGAAACGATGCGCTCTTTTTTTGTGGTGCGGCTTTACGATTGAATCAAGTTGAACATGGCGATCAAAGTCTCTAGCGGTTTAGAGATTTAAAATTAACACCCTGCTTGTTTATGCAAGTCATGTCTTTCGGGTTTTAGAAACTCGAGATGTTTGACTTTTACCTCTACGAATCTTTTTATCTCCTCCTACCACATCTCCTTTTATTTTTATGATCTTTCCAATAATGAGTTTGATGATTGGGTCGAATCGGAATGTAATAATTGGTTTATCCCGCTTAAAAGAGGATCTTACCTCCTCAATAGGTTTTTGTTTGATGAAGTATTCAAATGCAGCTTGTCCTAATGCTATTGTTCCTGTAGTAGCAACGGACGCAGAAACCATATTGCCTATTCCCGGGAACAACAACCTTGGAAGAGTATGCGCTATTTCTCGTAAAGCAACTGCAGCGCCAATGTTAATTCCGAGCGCGACTATAAAATCTCTTATTAATTTTTCAGATGTTTCTTTGCCTGCTACATACACTATGGCAGTGATCATGGTAATTTGTGAACTGGTTATTGGAATTGCATCTGCAAAAGGTATTGGCGTCAAAGCAAATAGCCCGCACATAATTGCTGTAATCCCAACAATTGTCTCAGCAATCTTTATTTGCGTTTTAAGCACTTTACCAAGTCGAGCCATTTTGAATTGGGCGTTATTAGGAAGATTCTCGACGATGTATTCGATCAGTTCATCTATGTGCCAATACTTATTATTCTCGTTGTAAATAACCTCTCCTGTATTCTTGTCGTATTCTGCATATGCAGATATTGGAATAACAGTAACAGCCTCGATTGAAGAGGCGCGAAATTCATTACTTAGCAAATCAATTGCATCTTGTATATTCTTTTTCTTTTCATCAT
>JACRLA010000324.1 GCA_016215145.1 Chloroflexota bacterium | reverse complement strand
TGATGTTCATCGTGCCGCCCGGTTCAATATCGGCGCCCTTCACCAAGAAGGAATAGTCCGCGCCTTTTGATTCAAAGCCGATGACGAGATTGTGCGATTCGGCGTAATCGGTTTTGTAGGAGATGCTTGAACCATCCGGTGAGAAGGTGATGGAATCTTTCTGCCCTTTATCTAATGTGACTTCTTCGGCGGCGAGGTCGTACCCCGGGCCAATCATAGTGACGTCAACGGTCTCTTTATCTACCACATCCGTCGCATCCACTGTCACTGTGAATTTAATTCCTACTGGCACAAAGTAGAGCGGCTCTTCAGCATCTTTTCACAAATCTTTGCCGCGGACGGAGCGGAAGCTCGCCCCGGGGATTTCGCTGACCAATTTGCCGTTGACATACCCTAATCGCTTGCCTTGCTCATCAGTGATGAGTAAATGCACTTTGCCATTCGGATCTCGATCTAGCCAAACTTGATTGAACTTAGGCGCGGCTTGCTCTAACCCATTACGCCCGGTAAAACCTGAACCGGCATCGCAGAAAGGACACGCTTGTTTTGTTAAGCGCGGCGTGGTAGGAGTGAGTGAAAGTGTTTTAGTATTTGCATCGCCGGTGTATAAGCTGGAAGGTTCATTGGGGTTCGTGGTGGCGTTATACGACCAGGTATTGGCGTTGCGATCAATGATCATATCGAGTGGCGTGCCGGGAAAATTATTCTCGTAAATTTTCACGGCGAACTTGCCGCCACCCAAGTCTTGCACGGCGTAAGGTGTGTTGGCATGGCCACCGGTCATATCCGGTTTAAAAAGGCCAAAGGTGTACGTTTCGGCTGCACCGGGTTTAAGACTATTAATTAAAATATCCAGAATCTCATTAGGGGTGCCTTTGATTTCCCCCGCGTTGGCTGGGCTTGTTGTTTGAGTTGCCCAATACAGGGCAATTTCGCGTTGCAATTTTTCGTTGCCTTGTAGATCGAGATCATATACACGCCCGCCGCCAAATTCATTGGGGCTTTGTTTCTGCATATAAAACACCAGACTTAAAGCGGCGAAACCTTCGCAGTGTCCCCCGTTCATGCCTTTGTTAATATTCTCCATCCATTGTTGTCCGGGTGGGGTCAACGTACATTTGCCATCGGCAAGACTGGCGCATACTTGATCGCCGAACAAACGCTGTACGTCGGCGGGCGTAAGGTCTTGAAACCCGGCGCCATAGTTTTCAAACTTAAACCCATCCACTTCGGGACGGAAGCCGCTGTCGGCAACGAAAGCGCCTTGCGAGAGCGCGCGGCTCGGCGCGGCGAAAGTGATCGCCAGCAAAACGGTGACGAGCACCGCCGCGTTTACAACACGAAAAATTTTTGACAACATAGTGATCTCCTCGTTAGTATTTAAAAAAATAGTGAGCAAGCGCAACTCTGCTCACTCTCCTCATCTACATGATAGTCCATCGTTTTGAGAAAATCAATAATGATGAGTGGGTCTCATAGAATCCTAATCTCTAAAACCCAAAACTTTCTAAAATGCAAAGACCTCGAAGGTTTGAGAAACCTTCAAGGTCTTTTTGATTATCGTTTCTTTCTCTGTGGCTCTTAGATGGATCTGGCTTTCTCTATCAACTTATCAACTCATCCAAATTCAAGGGCTTTGCCAGAGCCTGTTGACCTGATTGAGTCTTGCCAGTGTCGAATATGGTTTTCCAAAAATCGTAATTCTGCTTCCCCCCAAACACCGTCGCAGATAGGGAATGATTCACCCACAAAGGAAGGGCCGCCAGATTCTTAACGAGTTTTCGTATCAACCCCCACAACTCTGGTGAAAACTTATGCTCAAACAGTTCGTCATCTTCGATGATTTCACCGCGCATGAGATAGTGTCGTTTGATTAAGTTGTGAACATACCGAAGCCAGTTGTAAATGACTTCTTCTCTCGATATGCGTGTCGCCCTAAGATGTCCGTCGGGGATATTTTCTCCCTTCCGAATCTTCTCTTCAATTTTGTCTGTGCCTAAATCGAAGTCGTACTGGCCTTCAAAGATTTCTTCGGCGATGATGTTCAGGAGTTCTACAAGTTGTTCTTTTTCTAAATCTCTTGGGTTCTCGCCAATTTCAAGCCGGAGATTCATCGGGGTGACGAGCGGGTCTTTGCGTATGAATGTTGAGAAAAACGTCTTTTCTATTGTGCTGTATGACAGCGGTTTTTCCTTCCCGCGCCCGCTAAACTCAACATATGCTTTCAGTCGATTCTGAGGATGATGTATCACCCCGATACGCATATCGTCCACGATATAGCGCCTGATTTCCCGATGTTCGCCCTTGAAGAATCTGAGCAAATCTTGTTCGGAGAAATTCAAGTCGTCTTCCTGCCTGCTGGTAGCCTTACGATATTCGTCTACCTTCTCCCAGAAAATTTGGCTACCTAAGAAACGCTGAGTTGCTTTGTCAAACGCTATTTGCCGTAGAGATGTACCAGCGTTTGTGTTAGCCTGCAATAAGACATTGACGTCTGGATTCAAAAAAAGTCGAACCAAGATATTTCGATTACCCAGCAGGATTTGGGATACGGCCTTATGCTGACCGTCAAACATTTGGGCTTTGATTTTCCCGTTTTTGATTTCACCCCATGCCAACGCGACATGTAATTGAGGGCGTCCATCAAGAAATTCTTCTACGAGTCCGCGAAGTCTTGCACCAACAGCACGGGGGTTGATTCGCTCATCGTGAAACACATACTCTACGGGAAGTTCTAGATAAACTGAGGTCATCCCTGACAATTTGTCTTGAAATATGGGAACAACATGCTTGGCAACTCCCAATTCCGAGAGGGTGTATTCAAAAGTAGTTGTATCCGCGTGCGCCGTGATTTCATATTTGCCACCCTTTATCTCGTTGAGAAAATCTCCGAGGTTAGGACGATTGGGTCCTTTGTCGCTGTGTAGGTCTTTGATTTTTTCGTATCGTGCCATGCAACGCGCGATACGGAGGTCGGAATCTGATTTATTTCGGTTATGAAATTCGCAAGTGACAGCATAGTTGTTTTCGTCATCCTTGCCACCTTTGGCGCGAGGGATAATGTGGTCTATCTCCAACTTGTCCTTTGCAAGGTCAAGTGGTTCTTCGCCAATAAAACAAAGTCCCCCCTGCATTTTGTGGAGTTTGGCAATCAGTTGAATGCGATTGTCTGCCATTGAAGACTCCTTTGGATTGACAGGCTACAGCGATTGAAACGACCCGCCGAACTAATTCTTAAACAGAACGCGATCATTTTTGCCAACTATCGCAAATCATTTCACTCATTTCCATCCACAACTTAATTTAAAGATCAATCGGCTTCTCTAACGTTTGCACCAACAGACTCACCGCCGCATTCACATCACGCATATCCACCATCTCCGATGGCGAGTGAACGTAGCGGCATGGAATAGAGACACATCCCGACGGAACCCCGGCGCGCACCACTTGGATCGCCCGCGCGTCTGTTGAGCCGCCTTGCAACACTTCACGTTGCGATTTAACTTTTGCTTCGCTTGCCCGTTGTTCGAGCAGAGTCACCAAGCGCGGGTCAGAGATCATTCCGGCATCGCGCACTTTGATCGCCGCGCCATTTCCGAGCGCAACTTCCATGCGATGACCTTTCGGCGTGTCGCCCGTCGCCGTCACATCAATCGAAAAGGCGACTTCGGGATCGAGTCCAAAGGCAGAGGTCGTCGCCCCGCGCGTGCCGATCTCTTCTTGCACGGTGAAGACAAATTGAACTTCGTGCGGCGTGCGTTTAAGTTGCCTCATCACTTCGATCATCACGGCGCAACTGATTCGATCATCCATACTCTTCGCCACTAAGCGGTCACCGATCTCCTCTAACGGTCGGAAGAAACCGGCGGCATCACCCACTTTGACAGGCGAGGTGTCGGGACTCGTTGCGCCCGTATCAATAAATAGATCATCCAGAGTCGGCACGCCATTCGAGTCACGGCGCTCATGCACGCCGATCACGCCGATAACATCATTGGCAAAACGCACACGCCCACCGATGCAGGTCAATGGTCTGACGCCGCCCACCGGCACAAAACTGGCAAAGCCTTTGGCGTCAATATGCGAGACGATCAACCCGATCTCATCCATATGCGCCGCCAACATCACCTTCTTGCCCGACTTCGCTTTCTTTTTATAAACCGCGATCAAATTTCCAAGCGGATCAATCGTCACGTAATCGGCAAGACCTTTAATCTCACTGCGAATAATCTCGCGGATTTGTTCTTCGTGTCCGGAGGGACCGTAGCTTTCGACAAGTTTTTTAATAAGTGGCTTCATTGTTATCTGGTAATTAGTAACTGGTAATTAGTAAATGTGGCGCGCACAATTACTAATTACTATTTACCTCTTTAGAACCTTCGGGCTCCAACTCTCCAACGCTACCCGCACCAATTTCGCGGTATTGTAAAAATCATCCTTGCTCATCAACGCCGCAGGCGAATGAAGATAACGCCCCGGCACTGAAACGGAAACCGATGGCACGCCGCCGCGCGTGAGATGGATCGCCCCGGCGTCGGTGCCGCCGCCACCCGGCTGGCGATGTTGATACGGAATTCGTTTTGATTCCGCTGTGGCTGCCAAATGTTTAATCAACCGTTTGTCGCTCACCGTGCCGCGATCAAACGAATAGATCGCCGGACCGTGACCCAACTTGGTATTGTAATGAGAGTTCTCAACCTCATCATCTTGCGATGGCAGATCGTTTGCCGGAGTGCAATCAATAACAATTGCCGCATCGGGTTCGGCGGTGTATCCGGCAACCTTCGCCCCGCGCAGACCCACTTCTTCTTGCACGGTGAAAGCCGCGATTAATTCCACCGGATATTTGCCGCGCAAGATTTCGACTAACACCGCGCAACCGGCGCGATCATCCAATGCCTTGCCACGCACGGTGAAGCCAAGATCAACAAACGGAGTCGCAAAGGTGGCGCGGTCACCCGCTTTCACCGTTCGATTCGCCCCAACATCCACTTTCAGCGAATCAATTTTGACGACGGTGGAACGTTCATTTTGCTTCACCAAGTGAATCGGCTTGAAACCGATCACGCCGTTGATTTTGTTTTCGCCAACCCACAACGGCTTACCGAGCAAGATGCGATCATCAATGCCGCCGACGGCTTCAAACGAGTGCAGCCCATCTTTGCCTTCGCCGACGATCATGAATCCGATCTCATCCAAATGCGCCGTGACCAACACGCGCGGCGCGCGCGACGATGCGGCGTGTTTGATCGCAAACAAATTGCCCATCGCATCCACGCTCACTTCGTCGGCGAGATTCGTCACCGCCTCGCGGATGATCTTTCGTACCGCGCCTTCATCACCGGAGACGGCAACCGCTTCGGACAGTTGTTTGAGCAGGGCGAGCGAGTCGGCTTGGGCAGCGGTTGGCGGCGTCACCTTAATCGGTCGGGCGGTTTTTTTCTTCGCTTTGGTTTTTTTTGCCATAATTGTTTTCACCAATTGTAGAGACGTTCTGCTTCATCAATCGTAGAGACGTTCCGTTGGAACGTCTCAAGACGACCCATCGGGTCGTCTCTACGTAATGTTTAATCCAACATCAATCCATTTAACGTCTCATCGTTCAACGTCAAAATATATTCCGCCATTAAACGTCCGGCACGGTGAATGTCTTTGAGCGAAACCGTTTCGACGGGCGTGTGCATATAACGAAGCGGGATGCTGATCAATCCACAGGCGATTCCTTCCGCGCTGACTTGCACGGCGTAAGCATCGGTGCCACTGTGCATGGGCATCACTTCGGTGTGATAAGGAATTTCATTTTGCGAAGCGAGATCGCTTAACGCCTTAAACATTTTTGGATGCAAGTTGGGACCCCAACCAATGGTGGGACCTTCACCGACCGGCGAAGTTTTGTGTTCGGGGATGCCGGGCATCGCGCCGTGAGTCACATCAATGACAATCGCCAGATCGGGTCGCACGCCAAAAGCGGAAGCGTACGCGCCGCCGTACGTGATCTCTTCTTGCGCCGTGGCAACCGCAACCACATCCCAACGATGCGGACGATCTTTCAGCGCATCAAGGCAGGCGGTGACAGCGGCAACCGAAGCGCGATTATCGAGCGACTTGGCGACGAGCAGATCACCTTGCATTTCGAATGGCGGCTGACCGTAAGAGATCAGGTCGCCAACTTTCACTAATCGCAAAACTTCTTCGGCGGGCAAACCCACGTCAATGATCAGATCGTCGAGCTGCACCGCCTTCTCACGATCGCTTGCCGAGAGTAAATGAGGCGGCGTTGAGGCGACAACACCTTGCAGAGTTTCTTTGCCATGCACGAACACCGGTTGACCGGGCATCACGCGCGCATCCACACCGCCGATTTGAGTGACGTATAAAAATCCGTGATGCACACGGCGCACCATGAGTCCGATTGCGTCCATATGTGAAACGAGCATGATCTTTTTGCGCGGCGCTTTGCTCGTGCCATGTTTGGTCGCCCACAAGCTGCCGAGCTTGTCGCCGCCGAATTCATCTGCCAACGGCGTCCACGCTTCACGAATCAAATTGCGAATGGGGTCTTCGTGCGCCGAGAGTCCGGGTGCGGAGACGAGCGTTTTGAGGTGAGAGAGTAAGTCCATCAAAATTTTCCTTTGGTTCCTTGAATTCCTTTATTTCCTTTTGTACAAGGAAACGAAGGAAGCAAGGGAAATCATGGACACGACGGCGTGCCTCCCGCTTGTGCTGTTGCCGTGCCGCAGGCGTTCTTGGTAGCAGTGAGATTCGCCGTGCTGGTTGCCGTTGCGCCTGTCGCTGTTGCCGATGGGGTGACAGGTGTCGCCGTCGCTCCACCTGTTGCTGTAGCTGTTGAAGTGGGAGTCGGCGTCTTGGTGAAGGCGGTTGCTGTTTGAGTCTGGTTTGCTGCCGCAGTAAAAGTAGCGGCAACTCCGGTAGAGATCGCATTGGAATTTGCTTGCGCGGTTGCGGTCTGCGCCGCGTTGGTTCCAACGGCATTGGCAGTTGCGAAGGCGCTTGTCACCGTTGCATCAACCGCGACGCTGGAAGTTGGCGTGGTTGTCGCCGCCGCCGTTGTGGTGGAGGTGGGCGTGAGAGTCGGCGTAAATGTTGGAGTCGGGCTAGGCGTGAACGAGGCAGTCAAAGTAAACGTGGGCGATGGCGTGAACGTTTTAGTATCCGGGATAAATTGAGTCGGAGTCGAAGGCAGAGTCGTGCCGCCTACCGCTGAGGGTGGCGGTGGAAGTGTCGGGGTGGCGGCGAAGGTGGCGGTTGCCGCACGCGTGGCAGTGACAGGCGGAGGCAGCGGCGTCGCGGTAGCTGGGGGCGGCGCAAACATCAACGCCAGAAATCCAGCGCAGTAGCATGGCACGGTCAATACAATGATCCCCGTTAAGATTGAATAGGTCCGCCGTCGTCGGCGTTCAACGTCCGAAAGAACGTCCATAAAGGTTTGCCTTCCGACGTTTTAAGGTGAGAAATTT
>JACRLA010000391.1 GCA_016215145.1 Chloroflexota bacterium | reverse complement strand
CACACCCGACTGCACGTTGCTGGTCACGCACACTTCAAACACCACTTTTTTCTTGCGCGCCAGTGACAGCACTTGCGAATCTTCCACCACCCTCACCCCGTGGCCAATGCGCGTCGCGCCCAACTCTTCAATCGCATAGCGAATATTTTCCACTGCGCCCCATTCACCGGCGTGAACCGTGTTGCCCAAACCCGCCTCGCGTGATTTTTGAAACAACTTGGCAAACGGCGCGGCAGGATAATTCGCCTCATCCCCCGCCAGATCAAAACCCACCACGCCGCGACCCATGTTGTCAATCGCCACAGCCAACGCGCGCTGCGCCACGCTGACATCTTCGTGGCGGTTGGTGCTGATGATCAACTTCACTTGGATCGTCGGATAATCCTCTTGCGCTTTGTTCACCGCGCCGATCACCCAATCGGCGACCTCTTCCATTGCATAATTTTGCAGCTTCGCCAACGCCATCGGCGTAAAGCGCAATTCAAGATAACGCACGTTGTCCATCGCGGCGTCTGCCACCGCTTCGTAAGCGAACAACTCGATCACGTCGCGCGAGAGAAAAAATTTTCTTAGATTGCCAAACTTGGAGAGGAAGACCCGGAAGTCGCCGCCCTCGTCGGTGATCTGCACGTAAGGGCGAAGCGTTTGAAGATCGTCGCACGGAATATCCACATGGTATTCGCGCGCCACCTCGAACAGCGTCGTCAACCGCAACGACCCTTCAAGGTGGCGATGAAGATCAATCTTCGGCAACACAGCGATATTAGCGTGGCTGATGACGGTCATGTGCGGGTGCTTCTATTATCGGCTATCTGTCCCCAGATGACAATTCTTATATTTCTTACCACTGCCGCACCAACACGGATCGTTGCGCCCCAAAGTTTTCCGTTGCGGTCCTCGCTCGGTGTCGCCGCGAATCTCGGCGAGCGTGCGCGGGCGATACGTCAGTAACTTGCTCACCACCCCGGCGCGCATATCCACCAACAATTGATGAAACAGATCAAACGCCTTGCTCTTGTATGCCGTCAACGGATCACGCTGCGCGTACGCTTCCAACGAGATCGATGTGCGAACTCCCTCAATGGTCGTCAGATAATCCACCCACAGTTGATTGCTGACCGAGAGCATAACAAAGCGGTGGAGACCGTGCTGCACCAGACGACCCAACTCGGCG
Organism: Chloroflexota bacterium; assembly: GCA_016215145.1. Classification (GTDB taxonomy): domain Bacteria; phylum Chloroflexota; class Anaerolineae; order Anaerolineales; family VGOW01; genus VGOW01. Next base: position 4,325 of record JACRLA010000391.1, on the reverse strand, counting down.
CGGATGCCGTCTCGCGCCCCGCCGCTCAACGAACTTAATTCCTTTGAGGCGAGAGACTCATACTCCCCCTCACCCAACGCCCGTTTAAGACTCGCTTGTGATTCGGAATCTAAATCCATCAGATGCGCCGTGCTTAACCGCATCAGTTCCGATTCGCCCCACACCATCTTTTGTTCATCCTGCGCGGCGTGTAAGTGATCCAAAATTTCATCGCGCAGATCATCCTTAGAATGTTTCTCGATCAACTCCGCCGCATAGTAAATGTAAGGAAAGCGTTGGCTAAAGCGTGTCTCGCGCTTGTGAGTCTTTTTATCGAAGATCACGTCGCGGCTCACTGCCATATCCATCAATACCCGCCCGATCACATCGTGCGAGAACGTCTCGAAATTCTTGAGTTGTTCATCCAACACGCGAGCGATCTCGTTCAGATGATTCTGCGTGTTGGCGTCGTAGGCTTTCGTCACAGATTCTGTTACCAGATCGCCAAAGGGTTCCCAATCGAAATCGTCCCACGCCGGTAATTCTATTTTCACTTCAATGCCGGTGCGCGCCGCCAGCCATTTCAAGAATCGATCCGCCGCATCCAAACCGAGCGCGCCGTCAATCAACTCGCCAATCGCCTTCTTCAACGTCTTCTCGGTTTGCTCGGCAAAAAAATCTTTGGGCAAACGGATGTTGATCTCGGCGGCGTCCATCATCGCCTTTGTCACGTTGCGAATATCCAATGGCTTGCCCAACTCGCGCGCTTCGTCGCGCCACGAATCAAAAGCATTCTCCGCCGCTTCCTTCTTTGCCTCGGCGCGTTCTTTGACTCGATCTGGCAATTCATTCAGTTGATCGTCAACGATCTTCAACAATTGATCGCGCGCCGAATCGGACGCGCCTTTGGCAACTTCGAGCAACGCTTCTTTAACCGCCGCGCGCTCGGTGGCTTTATCCTTAACCGAGTCGACGATCTGGCTAATGCTGAATTGAAAATGCCACTCGCCATTTACTTTTTGAAACGGTGGCTGCACTTCATCGAGCCATGCCAACAACTTCCAACGCCCGTCATCTTGACCCACCGCCAACTCTACGCGGCGCTCCACTTCGGCGATCAACATCTCATCAATATCATCGGTCAGATCAGTCTTAGTGAAGATGCGCTCACGCTGCGTATAAATTTTTCCGCGCTGCTGATTCAGAACATCGTCGTATTCGAGCAAATGCTTACGCACGTCAAAGTTGTAGCCCTCGACTCGCTGCTGCGATTGCTCAATCGTCTTGTCCACAATGCCATGTTCAATCGGCAAGGCGTCATCTATCTTAAGTGTCTGCATCAAACCCGACACATTCGACCCGCCAAAGCGACGCATCAATTCATCTTCAAGTGAGAGATAAAAGCGGCTCGAACCCGGATCACCCTGCCGCGCCGCGCGCCCGCGCAGTTGGTTATCAATGCGCCGCGCCTCGTGCCGTTCCGACCCAACGACGTGCAAGCCGCCGATCTCGCGCACTTTCTTCTCCAACTCGATATGTTCTTTAAACGCTTCCACTTCGGCAACATAGATTCCAAAATCTTCGGGCGTGAGTTTTTGCAACGCCGCCAGACGATCTTCGTGACGCATCTCAAAAGCGTTTTCGTTCCCGGCTTTGATCAACACCCGATTCACTCCGCTCAATGCGGTTTCATCAAACGTGCCGCCTAATTTAATATCAACGCCGCGCCCTGCCATGTTAGTGGCGATCATCACCGCGCCAAACGCGCCCGCATTTAAAATAATTTGCGACTCTTCGTCGTGCTTCTTGGCGTTCAACACTTTGTGTTTGATGCCGCTATCTAACACCACCCGCAATCGCGGATAATCTTTTTCTTCGAGCCCCAACATATCAGCCAGATGTTTTATGTTGTCATCAGCGGTCGGGTTGAGTGTTAAGCCCAACTCCTTCGCCATCGCCCGCATATCGGATGCGTTGAGGGAGTCTAAAGATTTGTTCAACGGTTCTAGCGCGGAGACGGCACGCCCGTCCATCTCCACGTTGTTCACCTCAAACCATTTATCGCGGAGTAGCATCACCAGCGCCAACTTCCGCAACGGCTCCGCCGCGAATCGTTTCGAGATATGTTCTGAAAGATCCACCGACGTGGTGCCGATCAACAACGGCTGACCGCGCACATGCCGCGCCAACGCATCTTGCATAATGGCGCGGAACTTTCCTTCCTCACTGCGATAAACCAGATCGGGATAATCTTTGCGGCGATAGTAGAGTGGCACGTCAGGCGAGCCCTTGCGCGCGAAGTAAACGAACTTGTAACCGTTCTCTTTGAAATCGCGCTGAACAAATTCGGGGTTACGCTCGGCAAGATACTCGACATGCTTTGGAATCGGCACGACGGCGAGATTGTAAATTTTGTCGAACTCTTCCGACTCGGTGAGCGCCGTGCCAGACATGCCTGCCAGTTTGTCGTAGAGACGGAAAAAATTTTGCAAGGTGATCGTAGCGTAGGTGACGTTCTCGGCTTGCACCGGCACGCCCTCTTTGGCTTCAACCGCTTGATGCAAACCATCCGACCAACGGCGACCGGGCATGGTGCGTCCGGTGTGTTCGTCCACGATCAACACCCGCCCGCCTTGCACTAAATAATCTTTGTTCTTCTTGAAAATAAATTCGGCGCGCAGAGCTTGTTCGAGATGCGATTGCAACGTTGCCTGTTCGGGTGTGAGGTCTTCCGGTCTATCGGGGTCGCGCAGAGGGCGACCCAACGCGGCTTCGATCTGTTGATACCCTTCGTCGTTGATGTTGATGCTTCGCTCGCGCTCGCTGATCTCGTAATGCTCTCGGCGCAGCACCTTCACCGCGCGCGCCAACTCTTGATACAAGGCTGCGCTCTCGCCTGCCGGCCCAGAGATGATCAACGGCGTGCGCGCTTCGTCAATCAGGATGTTGTCAACTTCGTCTACAATCGCAAAAAATCTTTCGCGCTGACGAATCTCGGCGAGCGAGTTCGCCATGTTGTCGCGCAAATAATCAAAACCAAATTCGCTGTTCGTGCCGTAGACGATGTTGCACTCGTAAACTTCTTGGCGCGGGGCGAGCCGCATCTGGTGCGAATCTTCTTGCGAACTCTCGCGCGTCGGATCGTAGATAAACGCCTTGAGTCCATTCTCGGTGCGTGAGGCGTCTTGCAAAATTCCAACGCTCATGCCGAGCAAATGATAGATCGCCCCCATCCATTTGGCGTCGCGCCGCGCCAGATAATCATTGACCGTGACGAGATGAACCGTGCGTCCGGTTAAGGCATTAAGGTAAAGCGGCAGAGTCGCCACCAATGTTTTGCCTTCGCCCGTTTGCATTTCGGCGATGCGCCCGGCGTGCAGCGTCATACCACCAATGAGTTGAACATCGTAATGACGCAGACCGGTAGTGCGTGAAGACGCTTCGCGCACGAGTGCGAAAGCTTCCGGCAACACCTCATCCAACGCGGCTTGGGTTGCCGCCTTGCGCTCTTCTGCCGCCACCCCTTCAAGCTCGGCTTGCACTTTCTCTTTCAGTTCATCCGACTTTGCTTTTAGCTCGTCATCGCTCATCTTCTCAAAGGTGGGCGTGAGATTTTTGTTGATGTGGTCAACGATCTCCGAGTAACGCTGCACATCGCGCTTACTTGGGTCGCCGCCTAAAACTTTGATGATATTTTTGAACATAAATTTTCCTAGCGCGAGGATTATACCCTCATCAGAAAGGAAATGAAGGGGATGGGGAAATAAAGGAAATGCGAAGACCGAAAACAATGAACGCTTCGCGGTAACTGCTCAGCGTCATTGCGAGGAGCGTTCTTCGCGACGAAGCAATCTCATAACGCGACCGAGATTGCTTTCCGCTCCGCGAAGTGCGCTCGCAATGACGGGTGGCTGGTAGTTACGTTACGCTTCGCGTGAACAATGGGGAGTATAATTTCAGCAACAAGGTGAGCCTCATGGCAAACGTCAAAACTACTATCTCAATTCAGAAAACCCTCTTCAAACAAGCCGAGTCGCTGGCGCGTGAGATGAAAACAAAACCTAATCGCTTGTTTGTGATCGCGCTTGAAGATTATGTGCGCCGCCACGAGAATCGACAACTACTCAAAAAGATCAATCGGGCTAATAAAGATGGTCTCGATGCGGAAGAGAAATTGCGCCTTCAAATTATGAGGCGGTCTCATCGTAAGCTTGTAGAGGGCGAGTGGTAATCAAAGAGAAAAATTGAAGGCGTTATGACTATCATCCTCGAACACTATCCTTATCCTCTCTCCCCTCTAGCGGGCATCTGCATCTCAACGTTACGATTGACGCCAACATCAACGT
>JACRLA010000082.1 GCA_016215145.1 Chloroflexota bacterium | reverse complement strand
CTTCGCCAGCCGTTCTTCAAATTCCGCTTTCAACTTTTCCCACTCCGCGCCGTGCGTGTTCTTCGCGCCCCACGAGAGTCGAAACAACTCATCTTTGTCCATGCACTCGAACACCAACTCTAATGGCATCTGATCGATCACACGCGCGCCAAAAGATGATGGAGATGGAATCGGCGCGCGGCGACTCGCTACATCCGATCTCACGGTGACGCCGCCTCTGCCTATTGCCTTTCGACTTTTAACTTCCGTTGACGCTTCCGCAATAATCCTTCCTACAAAATCTCCGCGCTCCAACGGATTTTGCAATTTATCCACCGCCTCCAAACCTTCAAACGCATCTTTACAATAGAAGACTCCCGACTCGTAGGGGACGCCGTCATCCATAAATAAAATGCGTCGCCCAAACTGCCGATTGATTGCCGCGCCGCCGATGAGGACGTGGATGCCGAGTTGCCGTTTATGTAACTCTTGCACGATGAGCGGCATTTGCTTCGACGTGCTGACGAGCAGCGCGCTCAAGCCAATGGCGTCGGCTTTCACTTCAATGGCTTTATCAATGATCACATTCGCCGGAACTTGTTTGCCCAGATCGAACACGGTGTAACCGTTGTTAGCCAGAATCGTCTTCACCAAATTCTTGCCGATGTCATGCACGTCACCATAGACCGTTGCCAAAACTATTTTGCCTTTGGTCACGCCTTCTTTCTTTTCCAAATATTGTTCGACGTGCGCCACCGCCTTCTTCATTACTTCGGCAGATTGCAACACAAACGGCAAAATTAATTCTCCCGCGCCGAACTTATCGCCCACTTCTTTCATGGCGGGCAATAAAACATTATTCAGAATCCACACGGCGGCTTTGGATGTATCGGGGTTGGGTAATTGGTAACCGGGTTCTTGTAGGGGCGCACGGCCGTGCGCCCCTACGTATTCTGCAACCAGCCGTTCCATGATCGAATCAAGTTCGTTCTCGATATTTTCTTTTTTGCGATGCAGAATCCGCCAATGCACTTTTTGTTCGTCGGTCATACCGATGGTTTCATCAACAGTGGCTTGTACGCTAAGCGTGACGCCCTCAAAGAAATTGATGAAGCGTGGCAGGGCGTCGGGGCGGCGGTTAAAAATTAAATCGTCGGCAAGGGTGCGCTGCTCTTCGGGGATTTCGGCGTACGGTTTGATGTGCGCCGGATTCACAATCGCCATGTCGAGTCCGGCTTGCACACAGTGATACAAAAACACACTGTTGAGGACGGCGCGCGCCGCCAACTTAAACCCGAACGAGACATTGCTCACGCCGAGCGAAGTGAGGACACCCGGCAATTCATTTTTGATTCGTTTGATGCCTTCAATCGTTTCGATTCCAGAATTGAGAAATTCTTCTTCACCTGTGGCGAGCGTGAAAGTAAGATCGTCAAAGATGAGCGCATCGGGGCGCAGACCGTATTCGTCGACGACGATGTTGTAAATGTTTTTCGCTACTTCCACTTTGCGGTCAGCCGTCTTTGCCATGCCCGCTTCGTCAATGGTCAGAGCGATCACTGCCGCGCCGTAATCTCTAACGAGCGGCACGACGGCATCAATGCGTTTGCGCCCGTTCTCCATGTTGATGGCGTTGACGATCACCCGACCCGGCGCGGTCTTGAGGGCGGCTTCGACCACATCGGCTTCGGTGGTGTCAATGACGAGTGGGGCTTCGATGCTCATGCTCAATTTCTTGACGAGCTTTTTCATTTGGTTAACTTCGTCGGCGCGTTCGGTTAATGCCACGCATACATCAAGCGTGTGCGCGCCGGTTTCCACTTGATTGCGCGCCAGATTGAGCATCGAGTCGTAATCATCAGCGAGCAAAAGCTCTTTCATCTTCTTGCTGCCTTGCGAGTTGAGTCGTTCACCGATCAACATCGGGGCGGGGTCTTGAATCAAACCCGTCGAGCGAATTGCCGACGAGACGAGGGTGAGAGGAGCGGACGGGCGGGGTGACGGTTTCCGATTGCCGATTCGCTCAACGAGCAGTTTAAGGTGATCAGGAGTCGTGCCGCAACATCCGCCAACAATCGCCACTCCATTTTTGATCACGAACTCGCTTAATTCATTTGCGAATGGTTCCGGCAAAAGTGGAAAGACGGCTTGCCCATCTACATTGAGCGGCAGACCGGCGTTGGGGATGCACGAGACGGGCAGCGAAGAATTTTCGGCGAGGTAACGAATGGGTTCGCGCATGTGTTCGGGGCCGGTGGAGCAGTTGAGACCGACAGCGTCAATGGGCATACGCTCCAGCGTGGCGAGTGAGGCGGCGATGTCGGTGCCGAGCAACATGCGACCGGTGGTGTCCAGAGTTACTTGCGCTTGCAACGGAATCTTTTTGCCGGTGATCTCATACGCTTTTTGGATTCCTAGAATCGCCGCTTTGACTTCAAGAATATCTTGCGATGTTTCGATGATGAGAAGATCACAACCACCTTCGATGAGTCCGGTCGCTTGCTCTTGAAACGTCGCCGATAGTTCGTCGAAGGTGACGTTGGAGAGAGTCGGGTCGTCGGCAGAAAGCAACATGCCACTGGGACCAATTGAACCGGCGACGAAGCGCGGTTTGTCTTGCGTGCTGAATTTGTCGGCGGCGTGGCGGGCGAGTTGCGCGGCGGTGCGATTGATCTCGATGATGCGATCTTGCAGACCATAGTCGCGCATGGTGAGTCCGTTGGCGCGGAAGGTGCAAGTTTCTAACACATCGCAACCCACTTTGAGGAACGACGAATGAATCTCATCAATCATTTGTGGTTTGCTGATGACGAGATAATCGTTGCAGCCCCAAAGTTTTTCGCCGCCGAAATCGGCGGTGGTGGGGTTGTAGCGTTGAATGCTGGTGCCCATCGCGCCGTCAAAGATGAGGACGCGGTGGGCGAGAGCATCGAGGTAGCGGCGGTTGGAAAATGGTTGTGTCACAGTATTGACTCCATGTGTATAATAGAGAGTGTAAAAGACGGGCTTGCCCGTTTTCACCCTCCTAGTGAAAAGTAATCGAAAACTTGCGCCCACAACCATATCTGTTGCTTGTAGACATGGCTCCGTGTGTGAACCTACTGCTTTGATTGAGATGGACGTTCCAACTTTACGCAAACTGCGCTTGAGTTCCGGAATGGTAATGGCAGGATTGCCATATTCGTCGAGAATTAAGTTCACTTCTTCAAGCGTTGGCTTAGCCCAATGGATTAGCTGTGTCCATGCTGACACATACAGAGCAAAATTTTTCTGCGTTAGAGTGCGTTTGTCTATTACTACAATTCGAACTAACCAATCTGCACTCACCAATCTATTTAATATCTCAGCCCGATTAGCGTCTGTTGAAGAATGAAATTTCAATTCCGAATCTTGGCGAAATCCTTTGAACTGTTTAAAGTCTTGAACGATTTTTGCTATTGATTCGCGCTCGGACGTTTCCAATAACGCTACAACAAAGTGCGTCTGTAAAGCATCGCCGGGACTTCCTGATTCATCTCCAAAAGCAAATTTGTATTTCATGACGCGCTCCTTTGATCTACTTGATTTACAAATAGAAAAACGCGCTAAGCTTTTCTGTGATAAATACGTTTATAACGTTGTTAGCATAAAAAAAACAAAAACCGCCTCTTCTGTTCGAGAAGAGGCGGTTCATTAATCACGAGTGTGATCGACCTCATCTCCCAGAACGTTCTGCCGGAGTTGGCACCTTCCCGATGCTTCGGGGGTTGCCGAGGTTTCATAGGGCCGGTCCCTCAACCTCTCTGGATGAGCGCGTCCTCAGATTGAGAACGCTTATTTAATTGAACGCGATGGTATCACAAGAGTTTGGGCAATGTCAAATATAAAACGTGTCGTGCAGAAGATACGCAACACGGAATACGCAATACGAAATACGCAACCAATTTATCTAAACAACAAGATCGCCTGAAACGCTCTATCAATCAACGGATCGTTCTCCATCGTCACTTGATCCCAATCCACCTTCATTTCAAAATCAGGCTTCACGCCGGTCTTGGAAAGATCATCGCCCTTCGCATTTTTGTAAGACGACGTGGCGAGAGTCAATCGCGACCCATCGGTGAGCGGTAATGTGGTGTAGCCAAAAACTTTACCGGTTGTTGGCAAGCCAAGCACGATGGCGCGTTGCGACGCTTGCAATGCCGAGGCAAAAACTTCCGGCGTGCCTTCGGTGTCGGGTCCCACTAAAAGAATCAACGGCAATGTTTGCGAACCGCCGACATCGACTCCTTTTATCGCCACGTCATTGTTTCCGGCGCGCGTGTAGTATTGCCCAAGGTTGCCACTGCCAAAAAGAGTCAACATCTCTTCGATGGGCCAGCCCGCGCCATGCGCCACGCGCAAATCGAGAACGATCCCTCTCAACTGAACCTGCTTACTATACGCTTCTAAATTCTGGGCAATGATCTCGATCATGTTATCGGGTGTGGCAACCGGAAAGAGGAAGTAAACGATGCCTGCCTGTTCGATCAGCCCACCGCGTAACGCATCGCCTGCGGTGATCTGATCACGGGCGATCTTCACTGTGCGCTTCGACTTACCTACTGTTTGAACTTCAAGACTCACGGTGCTGCCGGCTTGTCCGCGCACGCGTTTGATCACATCCATCCCCTCCTCGGCAGTGACGGGTTTGTCGTCAACAGAATAAATCGAATCGTGCGGAAGCAGCCCCGCCTTCTCGGCAGGCGAGTTTTTGATGATAGAAAGAATCACAACATGGGGTTGTGGGTCTTTACGCACCGCAATATAAGCGCCGATGCCCGAATACTTAATGGTGTCTTCGGTCTCGGCTTTCAAACGCTCGGCGCGTGTTTGATAGACCACGCTGCCATTCGGCAATTTGTTCGCAAAGTCCTGCATCGCCTTTTCGAAGTCGGTGTTGCTCATGCCTGCCCTGATCTTTGTTTCGTAATCTTTTTTGAGATCGTCCAACTTCACGCCGCCATAATCGGGGAGGACATATTGATCTTTCACCGCCGAGTAAATCTCATCCAAGATTTTAAGTTGACGCTCGGCGTTGCTTGGCGTGGGCGGGACGGTGGGCAAGGGCGTGCCAACAATGTTTTGCAGTTGCGGCGGCGCATTTTGTTGCAACTCTGCTACCGAGCTACAAGCTAATAGTGTGATGGCGGCAACGAGTAAGAGAGAGAGAAAGCGATTCATAGTGATCTCCATTTTCTGGTTGAGATGACTCTACACAAGTTCCCACGGCGGCTTGCCGCTAGGGGTGTGTAACGATTTGCGAATTGCATCGCGCACTTCTTGATTCGGAATCGTATCTGCCATCGCCGCCAGCAAACCAAAACAACCGGCGATCATCATATCGCCAAAGGGGACGGCGAAGTAAGGCTGATGTTTGGAATCACGCATCATGGCGCGGCGGGGTCCGGTGACGACCACCGCAGGATTCATCAGGGGCGTTTCAGAATAAAGCAGCGCGCCGTGTCCCATATCATCAAACACGTCGGCGTGTTTCAAAGTTCCATCGGCGAGTCGATCAATCAGCGAATCAAGTTTTTTCAAATCAATCTCGCCGGTGTGATGTTCAAAGACTCCGCTAACGCGATTGGATTCCATGCGGAAGGCGAGCGTGTGAAAATTGCCGACGTTGCAAAAGATGACGCCGCCGTGGCGCGTGGCGACTGGATCGAACATGGAACCTAATACGGCGGCGGGCGCGGTGTCCATCACTACCAATGGCACGTCACCCTGATACGAATTTGCCACGGCTTGCAAGCGCGTCATGATCTTTGGAATGTTTGTTGAGGGATATGCAAACGCCGCAAGGTTGTTGTGTTCGCGGATTCGCTGATCGAGATAGTCGAATCGAAATTGTCTGTCGGAATAATTGGGTGGCGAGTCGCCATGATCGAAGACGGCAACCCCGATGGCATCGGGGTTAAGTTGTACATCGAAAGAAGCAAACGCCGCCGCCAGCGCGACCATGTCAAAATCTTTTAATTCGATTCGAGTGATGCCACGCAACGCATCTGCCTCATCTTCGCTGACGATGGTCACACCCATTTCACGGCGCACGTAATCTAAATCATCGTTGAAGGTGCGAGCCGCATCTACGGTGGCAAACAAAATACATTCTGCTTTGAGATGATCGCGTGCCGCCCACTGGCTGGGTCCCCCGCCCATCATATAACCCGTGAGCAGAATCGATTCGCCGCGCCGCGTGGCGTGGCGAATTAACGACGAAACAATGAGAGAATTAATAAAAACGCCGAGTCTTTGACTCGGCGTTTTGTTTTACTATTCACGCATCAACGCGCGAAAACCAGTCATGCATGTTTTTCTACGCTGGTAGATAGATCGAAGTTGGCTGCAAAATCATTGGGAGCGCTAATCTTGATTTGGCTCAAGCGAGTGAGCGCCTGCGCCTCGGGTGGAAGCCAGCCAAAACAAATTTTTTCGCGGGGTATGTCTGCTTCTACAAGTTCGGCGTCAATTTCATCTTCAGTGTTATTTGCCTGAATGATGACTGACCCCTCGCGCACATCAATATGAATTAAGCAGAGGTGGATGCGTTTTTGCTTGTGCCATCCCACTCGCACTGCCATATATCGCAGTCGCTCGTCGTCAAATAAGAGTTCAACATCTGTAGAGTCTGTTTTCAACTCTTGATAGGCGGACAGCACTTTTTTTATGCCAGCTTTGTATTTTTCTAATGCGTTGTCCATAGCAACTCCTCTTCCCCGGAAATAGAAAACACCATTAACTTCAACCCAATCTTTTCAATAGCAATCTGTCCAACAGGGGTGCTAAAGATTCCTTCGTAAGCATATCTCGGCACAGCAACATAAAGAGATCGCTCAGGTTCTTGTTGTTGCAACAGATGTTGATAAAGTTCGTATTGTCCTATTGCCCGCTCTAAATCTACCACTTGCGAAACGTTCAAAAAACTTTTAACTTCTACCGCAATTTTTTCGAGTCCGCGCTCAGCCGCAATCGCCCTTTCTGCTCCCAAGTCTGTTGATAGTTGGGGAGTAGAGTCGAATAGGTAAGGATCATGAGTGATCGTCCAACCTTCTCGGATCAATGCTGTTTTTACGGTTTCATGAAGAGTGTCTTTGCGCGACATAACAATCCTAAAGAGAATTATAAATCATCTGTCAACAAAAAACGCCGAAGGTCCAATGACCTTCGGCGTTTTGTTCATTACCCTACTTCCCAACCGCCTTCACCATCTCATCCACCTTTGTAAACTTCACTCGCGGCTTGCTAAACTTTTTGCCGTTCTCCACTTCTAGCGCATCCAATTTTTGCCAATCGGAGTATGTGAAGTATTTGGGTTGACGCGATTTTACTAACGCTTCGGCATCTGCCGCGCTTGCTTTCGCCGGAGTCAATGCCACACCTTTCAGCGCGTCTTCGATCATCATGTTCGCCGTTTCAACAGAATCCGGTTTGTTGGTGCCGATCACGCCGCTGGGTCCACGCTTGATCCAACCCGAAGCATAGAGACCGACGACTTGCTGTTTGTTTGAATCGACCACCCGACCTTTATCGTTGAGGATCGTTCCACCTTTTTCGTTGAACGGCACATCGGGTAGAGCCACGCCACGATAGCCCACAGAGCGAAACACCAGACCCACATTTAATTCTTCCGTCTTGTCGGTTGCCTTCGCGCTCATGTTGCCTTTGTCGTCGGCGACCAATTTGTTTTTAACCAATTTCATCTTTGCCACTTTGCCGTTGGCATCGCCCACGAGTTCCGTCGGCGAAACCACAAAGCGCACAAAAAGTTTGCGCGATTTTGCCGGCGACTTGCCCGCGTAGCTCTTAATCACTTCAACTTTCTTTTGATTGTCGCGCTCGCTCTTCTCCAACTCGGCTTGACTCAATTCGTCAATCACTACTTCGTCGGGCAGGGTGATGGCGTCGGCGTCTTCCATCTCGCCCACCTCTTTAATTNGCGTAGCTCTTAATCACTTCAACTTTCTTTTGATTGTCGCGCTCGCTCTTCTCCAACTCGGCTTGACTCAATTCGTCAATCACTACTTCGTCGGGCAGGGTGATGGCGTCGGCGTCTTCCATCTCGCCCACCTCTTTAATTTCGGGCAGAGTGAACGCCGCTTGCACCGGTCCGCGTCGCCCAAGCAAATACACTTCTTTCACTTTGCTTTTGCTCAACGCTTCGTAGGCGTGATCGGCAATATCGGTTTTGGCGAGTTCGGCGGGGGTCAGGCACAGAATCCGGGCGACATCAATTGCCACGTTGCCCACGCCCACGACGGCAACACGCTCGACAGAGAGATCAAAGTTCAAATCGCGGTAATCGGGATGCCCGTTGTACCACGCCACAAATTCCGTTGCCGGGTGACTCCCTTTTAAATCTTCGCCGGGGATTCCCATGCGGCGATCCGTTTGCGCGCCGGTTGAAAATAAAATTTGGTGATAGTGATTCTTAAGATCGTCGAGTTTGAGATGCGATCCATATTCGACGTTGCCATAAAAACGGAATCGCGGTTTCGCCGCCACACGGTCGTAAGCTTTGGTGACTGATTTGATCTTTTGGTGATCGGGTGCGACGCCGCCGCGCACTAACCCGAACGGCGTGGGCAGACGATCATACATATCTACTTCGATCACCAGATTCGCTTGCGAGAGTAAACAATCGGCGGCGTAAAACGCGGCGGGTCCCGAACCGATGATGGCGACGCGCAGCGGGTTTGATTCAGTTCCAAGAGTCATAGAGGTCTCCTAAGTCAAGGTGACAGTCACTTTTAAAGTGACTGTCACCTGTTGTTGAAGCGATTATATCGAAAAGGGAAAATGTTTCAGGGTGAGAGACGGCACAAAATTTGTAGGCGATCTGTCACTCGACCTTCATGCTGTAGAGAAACAATCCCACCAAAATGATCGTCACACCTATAAGCACGCCGGTCACTTGCACCAGTCCAAGATAAGGCGTTTCACTGGATGTGATGTTGTGACTGCCAAAACCTAAAATGTCGGCGAGGGCAGAGGCGGCGCAAAATACATAACCCGTTCCTACCAAACGCAACCCCACGTCGTGACGCAAACGGTGTTCGCGCGCGTGATGAATGGTCGTGTATAAAAATAAATAACTCCCCAGCGTCACCAAACCAATTCCAAAAAGAAAAGTAAGAATTTGCAAAATGCCAAACACTTGCGGGTTGGCGTTGAGCCGCACCAGATCAGGGTAGACGCCGATGAGGAAGATGAAGAATCCAATTACGATAAAGGAAATGCTGACGCGGGCGAGGCGGCTTGCTTCTTGTTGCGGAGGGATGTCGTTCACGCCGGCAAACCCTTTCGCAGAATCCTCAACCAGTTGCCGCTCATGATCTTCTCGGTGTCGCCGTCGTTGTAACCTTTTGCCTTCAACGCCTCTTCAACTTTTTTTAAATCGGCAACCGTGTCCATCTCTGCCGGAATACTTTCCGCGCCGAAGCCGCCATCGAGATCGGAACCCATGCCAACGTGATCGGCACTGCCGGTGATTTGACACACATGATCGATCATCGCCGCGATGTGATTCACGCTCAAGGTTTTGCCGTCACTCACCTTCCACGTTGCCTTAAGGAAACGGTTGTAGGGCACGATGCCCATCACGCCGTCGCGCTCGGCGAGTTGGCGAATCATGTCGTCGCTTAATGCGCGCTCCGGCGCTTTCACTTCGTCGAGCCACAAGGCGCGCGGGTTGGCGTGCGAGGTGATGACCGTGCCTTCAAAATGATCGAGTGATTCAAAAAAAGATTGGTCAGAGGAATGTGAGAGGTCGAGTATCAAGCCGAGGTCAGACATCACGCGCAGTAATCGGCGACCCTCAGGAGTCAGCGGCGCGGGCTCGCCGGTGCCACCGGAGTATTTGGTGCCAGTCCACGCCAGTCCGATGATCCGCACGCCATGTTCCATCCACCATTCTGCTTCTTGCGGCTCACGAATACAATCCGCGCCTTCGATTAAGCGCACGATGCCCACTTTGCGTTTTGCATTAAACTCTCCCGAAGGTTTTGAACCTTCGGGAGGGTTTGACCACGTCGCTAGAACTTTTTCGAGATCGTTTTTGTTATGGATGAGCGCGAATTGAGGGTGTTCGTCAGTGAGGCGGTTGTAGTAATCGAGTTGTTGCGAATAAAGTTTGTGAGCCTGATCCGAGTCGGCGTAGGCGATGCCATCCCACTCGCCCATCTTGCGGCGCATGGGTGAGGCGAAGAGCGTGCCGAAGACGATGGCGACCTCCCCTTGCAAAAGTTCGGGCAAGCCGATGGTGCATAAACCGTTTTTGATCGGGGCGTCGGTTCCTTTTTCTGATTCTCGAATTGCCAAAGCCGATTGGGAATAATCGCGCTTGAAAGTGATGGCGTTCCACGCCAAGTCTTGATGCGCGTCAACAATGAGGGGCATGGCGTGGATAGTAGTATCGGGGAGGGTGATTGTCAAGTTCAATGAACACTGAACAATGAACAATGAGACAATGAACAATGAACAATGAGAGTTTTGAAGTTTGAGATTTGGAGTTTGAAGTTTGTTTTTTGGGGATTTGTTTTTAACAGGCTTTCAACTATCATTAGCCGCATCCCACGCTCGGAGGAGAGACTATGTCAGCCGCTACACTAGCAGTTCCACAAAATGATAAGCGCGAAATTTGGGGTTGGACAATGTACGACTGGGCGAACTCTGCCTTTAGCACCACTGTTGTCACTGTGTTTCTCGGTCCTTATCTTACCGAGATTACCAAAGCCGCGGCAGATGCAAACGGCTTTGTCTATCTGCTTGGCACGCCCGTAAAGTTTGATTCGTACTTCGCCTACTGCATCTCGGCTTCGGTGCTGCTTCAAGTGACCTTCCTGCCGATCTTGGGCGCGCTCGCCGACTACTCGCACATGCGTAAACAGTTGCTGATGTTCTTCGCCGTGTTGGGGTCGGTGGCGACTATCGCCATGTTCGGCATCACTGCAGGATGGCATTGGATCGCTGGATTTTTATTTTTGATCGCTAACGTATCCTTCGGCGCGAGTATTGTGTTTTACAACGCATACTTACCTAGCATCGCCAGCGAAGACAAACGCGACAGTGTTTCATCTTCTGGTTTTGCTATGGGCTATGCCGGCGGCGGATTATTGTTGCTCATCAATTTATTGCTGTTCATGTTCCGCGAGAAGATCGGTATGGACGGCGCGTTGGTGGCGCGCATTAGTTTAGCTTCTGCCGTTGGCGATTCCTATCCTAATGTTGATCGGCGTCCCAATCCAACTTGCGCTATTACCTGGTGGCGGACCGATCATCGTCATGATCATTTTTATCGCGCGTAAAGCGCGTGTGCTGCCCGAAGCCATGAAGTATCTCGGCGCGTATTTACTGTACAACGACGGCATCCAAACAGTGATCGCCATCGCCGCCATCTTCGCCGCGCAAGAATTAAAAATGTCGTCCACGAATCTTATCTTGGTCATTCTGATGATCCAGTTCGTGGCGTTTCTTGGCGCGCATGGCTTTGGTCGGATGGCGAATCGCATCGGGGCGCGCAACGCTGTGCTGGTGAGCTTGGTGATCTGGAGCGTGTGCGTGATCTACGCCTTCGCCGGGATGAGGAATCCTGCCGTCGTTGCCGCAGTCGGTATGCCGCAAGATCAATTAGAGTTTTGGATTCTTGGATTCGTGATCGCGCTCGTGTTGGGCGGCAGTCAAGCCCTCAGCCGCAGCCTGTTCGCGCAGATGATCCCCAAAGATCAAGAAGCGGAGTTCTACAGCTTCTACGAGATCAGCGAGCGCGGCACGTCGTGGCTCGGCACGTTTGTCTTTGGCTTGGTCAATCAACAGTTTGGCAGTTTGCGTTTGGGTATTCTCTCGATCATCTTTTTCTTTATATGCGGCTTGGCGTTGCTGCCGTTAGTTAAAGTGGAGAAGGCTATCAAAGAGGGGCAAGCAGCGAGTCACTAAATTGCAAAGACTTCCGAAGTCTCGCAGACTTCGGAAGTCTGGCGTACAGATATTAAACACCTTGAAGGTTTTCGAGTAGCGCGACCCTCACGCCGCCGTTCTCGGTTTTCAACGTGATGTTGAGATCGAGCGCGGCGGCTTTTATTTTTTGTGGATCGTCCGTCAACAGCGCGAGCCGCCAGCCTTTTAATTTTTCCCGCGCCACGTTTCCCAACTGGGCATACAAATTCCTCAAATCTGAATCTTCACCCACTCGTTTACCGTAAGGTAAATTACTAATTACTAATCCCTGATTATTCGGCACTTCAATTGATGAGAACGCGCACACCCGCCATTGAATCGATTCTGCCACTCCCGCCCGTTCAGCGTTGGCGGTTGCCGCCTCGATTGCCCCCGCATCCCGATCCGACGCGAAAATTTTCGGCGTGATCTTGGCGTCAACTTTTTCTTTTGTCTCACGCAGCAAATCGCCCCAAGCCTGCGTGTCAAAATTTTTCCAGTGAGTAAAACTGAATTTGCGATTCAACCCCGGCGCGATCTTGCGCGCCATCATCGCCGCCTCAATGGGGAACGTTCCCGATCCGCAAAAAGGATCGATCAACGGTAGCGATGGATCGTATTTTGCCTGAAGCAACAACGCGGCGGCGATGTTTTCTCTGAGTGGTGCTTTTGCCGTTTCGAGGCGGTAGCCCCGTTGGTGTAAATGATCGCCTGATGAATCTAAACTGATTGTGCAATGATCGTGATCGAGGCGAGCTACAACGAGTTGAGATTGGAGATTAGAGATTGGAGATTGGAGATTTGAAGTTTGAAGTTTGGAGTTTGATTTTTTATTTTCCCCGACTTGGGATTTTATTGCATTCGCAACCCGTTCCGCTACTCCATCCGAGTGATACAGTTTGCTTTTGTGGCAGGTAGCGCGGACGTTGATGGCGACACCGCCCTTTAAAAAATTTCCCCATTCGATCTGTTCTGCTTTGCGTTCCAACTCGGCGAAAGACTTTGCTTCAAATTCTCCAACGCGAACTAAAACGCGGCTTGCCGTGCGCGACCACAAATTGACTCGATAGAGATGGTTTAAGAATCCCTCAAACTCCACGCCACCGCTCACCGCGCGCGGATGGTTGATGCCGAGATTGAACAGCTCGCGCTGTGTGATTGATTCAAGCCCGGGAGGGGAAACGGCGAAGAAGGGGAGGCGAGATGTTTTTGTTGACAAAAGTGTTGATTCCGTTGTATTGTATTAGTGGAGGCTCTGATGGGTGCAATTGATCCCATCTCTGCCTTTTGTTTTTTAATCGCTGTCGCGTTCAGTTTTGGGACGCAAATCATCGAGGTATGTAATCCCATAAATGGGCCATGTTTTCCCATCAGTATCGTTGGCTCGCTGTCCCACATAGCGCATGTCGAAAGCGCGTTGGCTAAAAGGCATGATCTCATCGCGCGTTGGCTTGATCATTCGATTGAGCCGAAGCCCCCAATTTAAACTATAGGCAACAATATCTGCCAATTGAACCGCAGTCGTCAGGTCCGAATGCACAAAGAAGGGTTCGGGGACAATGCGGGCGCTTCGCGTCTTGCCATGAGCTGTTTGCATGAAGTAACGTTCCATCTGATCAATTAGGATGCGGCATTGCGCTTTTTCCAATTCGTCAAATACAACAATGCCCATTTCATCGGATGATACATCTTCCAGATAATAGAAAAACCTTTCGAAGAGATACGCATAATCTTTTCGCAAAAAATCACCTGCGGGGCGCGGTGCGTCTGGAGATACTATGGATGCAAATACTTTGACTCGATACATGCTGCATAAGTCAAAGACACGACTCATAAACTCCAATACGGCTTGTCCATATGCAGCAAATTCATCCGTGCGGCGCGGGACGTTGTCTCCGCTTAACGATTCGACTTTGCCCTTTTGCAAAAATTCACTGCATAAATCTCGTCGCTTGTCCGGTGGTAGCGGCGGTTTTTGATTAGCCAGTCGGAATATTTTTCTTTTGAGAAGTTTTTTGCCTTTGAATTCTACGCCAAATTCTGACAGTCGAACTCCGAAGACGTCTGTTTCGACTGAACGTATTGCTTGCAGTAAATTCCATAAATCGCGTTCACGAATGGCGACTCCTGCCAATACTTCGTAGGGTGCTTCATGTCGATCTTGACCACTCTCGTCTACAAAAAATAACATGACAATTCCTTAGATGACCATCGTGCTTGCAGTATTATATCTTTCCAATGTATCCAACACATCTTCTTTCGTTCGTGCATTCGCCAACGCATTTCGCATTTCGCTTGCATTAGGAATCGCGTGAATGTATTTGTGCGCGTGGCGGCGGAAGAATTGAAAACCCACTTCGTCGCCATAAAATTCTAAGGAGCGCACAAGATGTTTGCGGATCATGTTAGCGCGATCTTCATACGTCACATCACGCGAATCTTTTCGGGCAAATATCCAAGGGTTGCCAATCGCCGCGCGCCCGATCATCACCGCATCCACACCCGTGTGTTGCTTCATTCGATCAATATCCGCCACACACTTTACATCACCACTGCCGATCACCGGAATCTTTGCGCGCGCTTTCACTTCGCCAATCGCATCCCAATCGGCTTGACCTTTGTAGCCTTGCGCTTTGGTACGCCCATGCACGGCGATAAGTGATGCACCGTTGTCTTCCAAAATTTTTGCGACTTCAAGATAGTTGCGCGATGAGTCGTCCCAGCC
>JACRLA010000390.1 GCA_016215145.1 Chloroflexota bacterium | reverse complement strand
GGTGAGGTTGGGGATTTGTTTGATAGGGACAACTATATTCATAGTGATCAGTGGGCAGTGATCAGTGAACAGTGATTACAACTGATAACTGTTCACCGATTACTGATTACTCCTTCATAGACTCATCTAATAATTCAAGAATATCTCGCACCATCAGTTTGTCATTGCCCGTGCTTTTCGCCGCGTCTTCGAAGCGCGAGACTTCAAATGGACAACACACGGCTAACACATCCGCGCCGTATTCGGCGGCTTCGCGCACGCGGCGCTCGGAGAGGCGCATGGTGGTGTGATCTTTGGTGTGCGAGTCGAGCCACATGCCGCCGCCACCGCCGCCGCAGCAATAACCGTTCTCGCGACAGCGACCCATCTCCACCAGTTCAATGCCGGGGATGGCGCGCAATAATTCACGCGGCGCTTCGTACTCGCCGTTGTGCCGACCCAAGTAACATGGATCGTGGAACGTCACTTTCAAGTTGATCGGTTTCTTCAACAGGGGCTTGAGTTTGTCGAGATGTTCGACGAGGAAGCGCGTGTAATGCAAAACGTTAAAGTCCGCGCCGAGTTTTGGATATTCATTCTTGAAGGCGTTGAACTCGTGTGGGCCCGTGACAACCATACGATTGAATTCATACTTGCCGAAGGTGGCAATGTTTTCTTCGGCGAGCATTTCGAACAAACCCTTCTCACCCGCGAGTCGCTGCGAGTCGCCGTCATCTTTTTCTTCGATGCCGAGAATGCCGAAGTCAACGCCGAGGGCGTTGAAGATGCGCGCCGCAGCCGAGGCGGCGTCAATCCCGCGCGGGTGATAAGACGGATAAGAGCCGACGTACCAAAGAATATCCACTTCACGTTTAAGATCTTTTATGATTGGAACAGCCACGCCCGCTTTCTTGATCCAGTCGGCGCGTTTGCGTTGCGGTTGACCGAGTGGGTTGCCGTGCTTGGCAGTATCCTCAAATGCTTTTTGCAATTCGGGCGGCACGTTGCCTTCGAGAACGGCTTGCTCGCGCACGGCGGGCATGATCTGAATCATGTTGACTTCTTTGGGGCAGACGCGCAGACAATTCATACACGTCGTGCAGAGCCAAAGATCGGGCGAAGAGAAAAGATCGATTCCCGTTTGCGTGCGGCGATGAATTTTGCGCGGCGAGTAGTCGCCGACAATATCCACCGGACACACGGCGGTGCATTTGGCGCAGCCGTAGCACCACATCAAACTTTCACCGCCCGGCAGCGCGGCGACCTTCTCCAAGTTGTCAACGGTATACTCCGTCAACACGCGCGGCTCGAACATCCGATTCCAATGACCGGAGATGTCCATGCCTTCGACGACGAGATGTTCTTTCTCGGTGATCTTTCCGGGTTCTATTTTGTCTAAACCAACAGCCATGTTTCCTCCAGATTCAATTACCAATTACTAATTACGATTGAAAAGGTAATTGGTAATTAGTAATTGGCTTACAGTTCCATCTTCCACACGCCCAACAATCTTCGTGATAATTCTGGCAACTGCGGCACTACTTTGTTGAACTCTTGAGTCATTCGTATTCGCAGCGTGGTGTACATATAAACGGCGTAGACGCACGAAAGAAAAACGTCAATGCCAAAGGGACTGTTCTTCACGCCGAAGTTTGAGAACCCGGCGGCTTCGCCGGTGGCGCGGACGAAGGCAATCGCCATGCCGACTTTCATATAAGTTTCGCCTGCGTTCTTGCCATGCAAGTCGTAAGCGTTTTCAACCACAAGTGGCAACGCGCCTGTGCCAACTCGCGGGTCCCACATCCAACGAGTCCACAGCCAGCGATCTTCGGGTAAAGTAAAATGTAAAACTTCAGAAGCGAGATCGCACAACATATTTTCGGGCAGGTTTTCATCTTCTTTGCCCGGCAATTGTTTATGCGCTAAACGCACGTCGCCCCAGTAACCGGAGAGACAATCCACGAAACCTTGAAAACGTTCTTGCGGCTCGGCAGGGTGATACAGCAAATACTCAAATGAATTTCGCAACCCCTCGACGCCCATCACGTCAATCAGCGCATCGGCTTTGCGTCGTGTGGCAAAAATAGATCGCAGTAGCCATCGTAATTGTTTTCGCTCAAGTGTTTTCACCGCTTCGGGTGCGAGCAGTTCACGAAAACGCGCGCTCTTCTTTTCCAATTCCGAAGTAATATCGCCGAGTTCAGCCCGCCCGACTTTCTCGAGCGCCTGCGACATAAACTCTTGCGCGGTTTCAGTATCAACTACTTGTCCGTCAGGCATCGTGTTCAAGACTTCCGAAGTCTGCGAGACTTCGGAAGTCTGTGCTAATCACGCCGTCCCTCTCATCCTCTTCGCAATCAACGCCGCCGCTTTCATCGCCGCCGCGCCCGCCATTGCCATGGTGTCATCAAGGTCTTTCGGTCCCGCCGCCGCACCCGCCACAAAAATTCCGGGAACAGAAGTCGCCGTCGGATCAAGCGCATCATGCGGCACTTCGATGAAGTTATATTTGTTTTGCTTCACGCCGAGAATCTTGGCGACTTCCTTCGTGCCTTTGCTCGGCTCCATGCCCACGGCTAACACCACCACATCCATCGGCACTTCCATCGGGCGACCCATTGTCGTATCTTCGCCGCGAATCAACAGATGATCGCCTTTGCGGATGATCTCGGTGATGATGCCCTTGACGTACTGCACATGATACTTCTCTTGCGCCGGCCAATAAATTTCATTTTCCCAATAACCGTACATGCGCATGTCAATGTAGAAGATGAACACTTTTGCGCCCGGCACTTGCTGACGAATTTCAATCGCTTGCTTGGATGAAATGCCGCAGCACACTTTGGAACAATACTCATTGCCGATTTGCCGGTCACGCGAGCCGACACATTGAATGAAGCACACGCGCTGAGGCGGCGTCCCCTTAGAGGGGGTGACGAATTTGTTTTCCTTCAACATCTTCTCGGCGTCTGCCAGCGTGATCACGTCATCGTATTCGTAATAGCCATACATCTGCGTTTCTCGTCCGGGATCGAAATGTTGAAAGCCGGTGGCGACGATGATCGATCCAACCTGGATTGACTCGCCGACTCCGTTGCCCGACTTGGCGAGCTTTACGGTGAAGTCGCCAGCCGCTCCCGAACATTCCACCACTTCCGAGCCGGTGCGAATGCTGACCGATGGGTTCGCCTTGGCGGCGTCGATCAATTCGTTCATCGCCTCCTCGGCGTCGCGGAAGTTATGGGTGAGCGCGGCGTAGTGTTCGGCAATTGGAATGCCGCCGAGTGCGTCGCGCTTCTCAACCAGAATCGCTTTCTGTCCGAGATCGCCGATGAGTCGTGCTGCTTCGAGTCCGGCGGGTCCGCCGCCGATGATGAGGGTTGTGTCTGATGCCATGTTGTCTCCTAGCGGATGGCTGATTGCGAATAGCCGATAGCAAACAGTATCTGCCATCTGCTATTTGCTATACGCCATCTACGCGTCAATGTCTTCCCAACTAATATATTCCTTCTCGCCGCTCTTCAACTTCTTTAAATCTTCTTGGAACTCTGCCCAGGCATGTTCGTGATCAATGTTCATTTTTTCGAGCAGAGGTTTGTAATCGGTCGAGTGCCAATGCAATTGACAAACGCGATAGGGATGCGCGCCCATCGCCAGCGCGGCGAATTGCGCGTCGGACATCACGGGGACGCCGATCGAGCGTGGTCACGCAACCGGTGTCATGGGTGATCACCACATCGGGATTAGCTTCTTCCTTCATTACTTCAATCTTGCGTCGCGTCGCAAAAGATCGCGTGAAGTCGCGTTGCACCAAAATATGTCGGAAACCAAAACCGCAGCAGTCAAACCATGTGGAGTAATCTCGTACTTCTGCGCCCAATGCCGTAACTGTTGCCGACACCGTTGCCGTGCGTTGCCCGCCGTAAATATCGGGATCGTAGATCGCGTCCTCTTGAACCAACTTGTAATAGTGGCAAGCCGGATGAACAGCAACAGCGATGTTCGAGAAGTTAATTTTTTGACTCGCGGCAATGCGATCACGCACAGCATGAATCCATTCGGAGTAATGCACGATCTCTTCCGGCATCACCATCGGCTTGCCGAGCTTTTTCATCACGTCGCGCACCTGATGGCGAATGTCTTCGTGGTGCATCAACTGTTCGCGCATCTCTTTGTAGTGACCATACGATGTGCCGCAGTGAATGATCGGGAAGTAGCCCGTCTCGTAGGCGGCAGCAAAATTCCGCATCCCAACTCCGGCTTGCGCGGCGGCGTTTGAGGTAGCAGAAGCATAATAGTTCCACGCCGTGCATGAAGTCTGATCCGTTGGATCAATATATTTGAAATTTAATTTTCGATTGAGCCAGAAGATCGCCGTCGAATAACCGGGGATATGTCCGCACTGCCCGCATGACTTGTGATGCCACGTCAATTCAAGCGGAATTTTTTTCTTGCGTCCGTATTTTGTCATCACTTCGACGTAAGGCTCTGGCACGCGCTGGACGATCCACTCGCCCTCATGCTCTAACTCAAAAAGGTGTTCGTGATAATCTTGCGGCGCGTATTCGGCAACGCGCTCGAACGTGCGTGATGATTTGGTGTTGACTGCGTTGTAAGGAATGGTCATTGAAAGTCTCCTCGCGTATAGCGAATGGCTTATGGCATGTCGCCATTGGCTATACGCTATTCGCCATTGGCTATTCGCTATACTTCGTATCCTGCTTCTTCTAACTTCTCTTCCATTACATCGTTGAGGATCATGTGCAAGCCTTCGTCTACTTCGGCGATCATGTCCATCACGCCGGTGTTGTGCCAAATCAAATATAGTTCGATGATCGTTTTGTCATCCACTTGCCAACCGGTTGAAGTCGTGTGCAGAGTCTCAGGTGGCAACGCCCGCCGCCACAGATCCAGCTCCGCCGAAACTTCGCGCACTTGCGGACCCCAATCAGGAAACGCATCGGGCTGAAGCATATCGGGTGAGACTTGCGTGCCGGTGCCCATGATCTTGTAGATCACGCGCCCATAACCCTCAAGTGCTTGCTTGGCAGATCGCAAACCATTTTTCACCGACACTTCACGGATGATGGTGATAAGACCGCCCGGCGAATTTTGGCGTGGACAGCGATTGCACGAAAAACATTGCGAGCAATTCCACACATCGTCGTTCATCTGCTCGTAGAGTAGTTCAATGTCCTCGCGCGCCGCCGCTTGAGCGATCTTGCGCGGCGAGAAATCGTAGAAGCGCGCCGAGGGGCAGGCGGCGACACAAATGCCGCACTCGTAACAGCCATAGAGATAAGCCGGGAATCGCGAGTCGGCTTTCACTGCCTCCCACAAACGTTCTTTTTCTTCGTAGGCAACATCGGGATATTTATCTTTAAAGAGACCCATGTAAATCTCCAATTACCAATCTCCAATTACCAATTACTATTTTGTAATTAGTAATTGGTAATTAGAACGCAATCACCGCATCCGCATTCAGCGCCATGTCGTTAAACGCCGCGCCGCCGATCATCTCCACGCCGTCAATCAAGTCTTCAAACTTCAGCGCGTGTAAATCGAGCGACGGCTGGCAAACGTATAACTTCACGCCGCACTCCATCGCTTGTTTGATGAAGAACGCTAACTCCTTGCCGCCGCCGCCTTTTTTGGGAACGATTAATTTTTCCGGCACGCCTTTTTGCAAGAGGGTGGGTCCATTCATCGTGAAATAGATTCCCACTTCGGCATCCATCGCCGCGCCGGCCGCCGCCAAATAAAACGGCGTCGCCGAACGCTCCGGCATATCTACCCCGTGTGTTTGCACGTAAAGAATTTTTTTGGTTTCGTCGTCCACGTTTGCTCTCCAAAGTTGCAACACCTGACAGGTCTTGCTAAATGTAATGGGTGCGTTTCATTTCAGTTGAAACCGTCCCGAAGGTTGGCTAAAACGACAAAATTTTCTCGACAAAACCTTCGGGACGTTCTTTCCTTCAACTCATTTGAAACACACCCAAATGTAATACGCGACACGTTATAAGCAGACCTGTCGGGTGTTATGTTTGTGCGTGTTTAAGAGAAGGAATCTCTTTCAGTTCCTTTGTTTCCTTGATTTCCGTTAATCTTTTACACGAAGAGTTGTACTTCGGCGTCCGCGGCGTAATCCAAGAACATGCCCGCGCCGCCGACGGTGCATTCGGGGATGAAGTCTTCTTTATTAAAGCCGAAGACACTCATCGTCATCTGACAGGCGATCATATTCACGCCAGCATCCACGCACATCGCCCGCATCTCAGGCACAGATGCCACACCTTTGTCATGGAACAGTTTCTTCATCATGCCGGTCGCCATCATATTGAATCCCGGAGTCGCCATCATTGCCGTCGGGATGGGCCAATCAATCTTTTGAAATCCTTC
>JACRLA010000081.1 GCA_016215145.1 Chloroflexota bacterium | reverse complement strand
GAGATATTCTTGGTCGTGGCGATAGATGAACCAGCCTGCTTGAGGGAGACTGGAGATTGGAGATTGGAGATTAGTAATTGGTAATTGGTAATTGGCTAGCCACTTGCCACCATCTTCGTCGCCGAAGAGAGGGATTGATCCATCAGGTTTACGTAGGGAGTCAACGATGTGCAACATTTTGTTTGCAGTGTGGCGCAAGATGTCATCTTGCGCTACGTTGTTGGACAAGATGGAATCTTGTCCAACCTTGTTTAGGCGCAGGACGCCACCTTGCGCTACGTTGTTGGACAAGATGGAATCTTGTCCAACGTTGTTTAGATCACATAACTTTGATGTGCTAACGACCATCTCCGTTACAAAACGATGATAGGCGGTTGAGGCTTCGTAGCTCGCGCCGTCGGGCAACACTTGAATACGAAGTTGATTTGCCAATTCGCGTAAACCGTAGTTGAGCCAACGTCGAGATTCTTTCGAGACTTCCGAAGTCTCCAAGACTTCGGAAGTCTGAGTCTGAAAAAAGACTCCTAGCCAAATCAATCCACATAGATCCGCGATGAGATGATTGTTGAACGGGAAAAATTCTTCAAGATGGGTGAAGATGAATCGTCCATGTTGGATGAGGGCTTTGAGAATCGATTCTTTGGCAGGGCGATCTAACGCCTCATGGAGGAAATGATAAGCAACGATCCAGTTCACGGCGCGGATAGAGGCTTCCATGGCGTTGCCCCAGTTGCATCCGTATTCGGGCGGGTTGTCGGCGCGCCACGAATTAAATTGCGCCAACCATTCCTTCAGAAAGCGGGTTTCTCGAAGAAACCCGCTTTCTTGTTTATGAGCCAACGCCAGTTTGACCCCGTGTTGAAAGCGCGAGAGTTCCCACGGAATTTTGACATCGCCTTTTTGTGTGACAAGTTGAAGTTTGGAAATGTGATCGCGCGCCCACTCGTGTCCGGTATTGAAATCGCGCCGCCACTGGATCGGGCTGCCGACATCCACAAGCGAACCAAAAATCTCAATGCGGTGATTCAAAATGTTTTCAAGTTCTTCGGGTGAGGGGGAAGAAAAAGAATCGAAGAGATTAAAAGAATAATGATTAATGATTCGGTCAACAGCACCCGTTGAACCAAAAAAGAAATCGAGATCAGAGTCGGCGAGTTCAGGTGGCGGGATCGGGCGGCGACGGAGTCGGCGGGCGAGGGCGTGGCGGGCGACTTGCGGATATGCCCACGCGGGGATTCTTCGCAGCGTGCTCAAAAAATCAGCCGGTGTCAAGAGGCGGGTAGGGATAGGTGCTGACCGCGCTGACCGCCTCGGCAAGTTTGAGCGACGCCGCGTCGGGCGGCTGACCGCCTGCAAAAATTCCGAGCGCGGCACTATGATAGCTGATGAGCGCATCTATTCTTGACGACGACAAAAATTTCATCAGCGTTTGCGTTTCGGGTTCCGATCCCGCGCTCACGCCCGCCGTCGTCGATGTGTTATCAGGCGGAATCGTTTCGGGATGATTTTGAATGTGCCTGATGAGTTCGTCGGCGAGATGCACTGTATTATATTCGTTGCCGCCGTGTATGCCGCCGATGATCATTCGATGGATCGATCCACTGCCGAAGCGATACACCTCAAGCGGACGACCTAAGACCGAGCCGCCGATGATGATTGGGTTTGATGGTGTGGCGGTGAGGGTGACGCGAATCGAAAGTGTGGGAATGGGTGATGATCTGGAAGTTGGAAGTTGGAGATTGGAAGTCGGGGATTGAGTCGGGCGCGGAGTGGGCGTGATGATGCGCGGCGTAGACGACGGGGCTGCCGTCGGCGCGAGCGCAACTTTGGTGAGGGTGGGGAATCGGGTTTCCGTTGGGTCAACTGTTTCCGCATCGGTGGCGGCGAAAGTAATGAGAGCGCCAATGGCGATCACGCCGATGATGCCGAGACTCCATATCCCGATGGCGAGCCAAGCGAGAGGGGAACGCATGAAGTGATTTTACTATCAGGTGTAAAATAGAGTCAGTGAGGCACATTATGGCGACTCCCACTTTAGATTTTCCGAATCTCAAAATCGAATATCCCGAATCGGATGGCAAACCTATGGCAGAGACGGACGTTCACCGAAAGTTGTTGATGGACACCATCGCGGCATTGATAGATTTTTTTCGCAACGTGATTGATGTGTATGTTGCGGGCAATCTTCTTTTTTATTATGAGGAAGGTGTGCCGTCATCGGCGATGGCGCCGGATGTATTTGTGGTGAAGGGCGTGATGAAAGGCAATCGGCGCACGTATAGGTTGTGGGAAGAGAAGCATGTGCCCTGCACGGTGTTTGAATTTACGTCGCGCTCCACGCGGCTAGAGGATATGGGCGTCAAACGCGAGATCTATGCCATGCTGGGCGTGAAAGAATATTTTATTTGCGATCCCTTGGCGGAATATCTGGAGCCGCCCTTGCAAGGGTTTGTGTTGGAGCGCGGCGATTATGTGCGATTGAAACCTGAAAGCGACGGCTCGTTTTTGAGTCGAGAGCTGGGTTTGAAATTGATGATCGAAGAAAATAATTTGCGTTTGATAGACGTGAAGACAGGCGAGAAGTTATTAACTCCGGCGGAAGCGCAAGAGAAGGCGCGAAGAGAGGCGAAAGCGCGACAGGCGGAAGCCGAGGCGCGAAAGAAAGCAGAATCTGAAGTGGAAAAGTTGCGAGCCGAGTTGGCGAAGCTGCGCGGCGAGAAGTAGACGAAAATTTCACGGCATCGCGCACACACCTCTCGAAGGTTCTAAAACCTTCGAGAGGTGTGTGCGCGTTTTTTAATCTCCAAAAATTTCTTCGTACACCTCAAACGTTTTCTTGGCGTTGATCTCGGCGTTGAATTTTTCTTTGGCTAACCTATAACCTGCTTCGCCCATCGCCTTCGCTTTGGCGGGATCGGTGAGCAGGGTGATGATCGAGTCGGCGAGCGCAGCCGGATCGGACGGCGGCGTTAAGATTCCGGTGACGCCGTCGTTTACCAGTTCGAGCGGTCCGCCTAATCGTGAGGCGACGACTGGCTTCGCCATCGCGCCCGCTTCGATGATGGGACGGGCGAAGTGTGGTACGACGGAAGGGAAGACGAGCAGATCACTGGCGGCGAGTATTTGCGGAATGTCGGTGCGTTGCCCGATGAAACGAATGTGACCACTAGCGATTGAGTCGGATGCGGCGCGCATTACTTTTCGATCATAAGAATCAGTTTGCAAAATAAATTTGGCGAGTGATTTGAGACGCGACGAATCGCCGATGGTGGGTGGTTGACCTGCCACCAAAAATTTTGTATTGGGCACTTTTTTGCGGACGAGCGGCAACGCTTGGGCAAAGACAAGTGTGCCTTTGGGGTAGGCTACGCCGCCGAGCATGACGACTATATTTTGTGCCGGAGAAAGATTTAATTTTTTGCGCGCTTCCGCTATCGAAATGTTTCTATCAAATGTGTTGAAGTCAACGAAGTTGTGTATGACACGAATTTTGTTGGATGGTATTAAGCGCGAAGCATCGAATTCGGAGATCGAGATGATGCGTGTTGAATCATGTTCGATGTGATTCGTCAGCCATGTGCGGCGAAGACCAAAGTAGCCTTTGGCAATCGGTTCGCGGATGTGCCACACGATGGGAATCTTTTCGCGCCACGCGGCGCGGGCGGGCGCGGCGAGTGTGGAGGAGTTGAGGTGAATGAGATCGGGTTTGAATTGAGTGAGGTAGCGGCGTGTGGCGGCAACCGAAGGAAGAAACCGGGCGACTTGCAGTGGCAGCCGCCACAGTTGAGTCCCACTATACGATTCTAATTCCGTGTGGCTGAAATCGTAAATCCCTTGGGCAACGTGAGTCTCGATCCCTTCTTGGCGATAGAGATCAACGATAGGACCATCGCGCAAAGTTAAAACGATTGGTTCGTAGCGAGATCGATCTAACTGTTTGAGTAAGTAGAGCAGGCTCAACGGTGCGCCGCCCAGCCCGCCGCCGTGATGGATGTAGAGGATGCGTTTCATGAGTCTTCTTACGCAATACGCAATACGAAATATGTATTCCGTATTGCGTATTGCGTTTTAAGATTTGCGTGCATGGATGATTAAGAACCAGCCCCAACGCGCGTTTGCCCAATCAATGAATGTGCGAATGAACGTGGTGAGCGCGGATGGGTTTTGATCGAAGGGACGATAGGTGTGGAA
>JACRLA010000389.1 GCA_016215145.1 Chloroflexota bacterium | reverse complement strand
TGCGCGGCAGAGGGCGATAACAACGGTGTTTCGCCCACGCTTAAGAAGACAAGCCTTACATCTTTGCATTTGCCGCTTTCATCTAAAGTCATCGTTGCTGCCGCACCCATCATGGCGTAATCGCCGTGCCGCCGTGCGACTTCTTCAAAGGCGTAACCACTGCGCGCGGGCAGATCGGGGATTTGAATCTCGGCGAGAATTTCATCCGGTTCGAGGGCGGTGGTGAAGAGTCCGACGAAAAAATCTTTAGCGTCGATCCAACGTTCACCCTTTGCGTTCTTCGCCAAAAGTTTAGCGTTGAGGGTGAGCATAATGGTAGGCAGTTCAGCCGCGGGGTCGGCGTGGGCAACACTGCCACCGATGGTGCCGCGATTGCGAATCTGTGGATGGGCAATGTGCGGCACGGTTTCGTGAAGTAGCGGCGCGCGTTTGGCGATTATGGAATCGCGTTCTATGGCTCGCTGCCGCGTCATCGCGCCGATACGGACGCCGTTTGAATCATCTTTGATGTATGCCAACTCTTTGATTCGATTGATGTCAATCAGCATCGTCGGTTGAGCGACGCGGAAGTTCATCATCGGCACAAGGCTTTGCCCGCCCGCGAGGATTTTGGCATCGGAGCCATGCTGATTCAATAAAGCTAATGCTTCATTGAGAGTAGGAGGGGCATAATACGTAAATGATGGTGGTTTCATTAAGTGACTCCTTTGTTTGAAGTATGTTTGAAGTATTTTTAAAAAATAAGAAGAGGTGAGGAGGAAAACTCTAATCCGCTAAATTACTTGGTTCTGGTGTGTGGCTTGGTTCAAACGCGGAAGCTATCACAGCAGAATGAAGTTTTGGGTTTGGCAAAAAGTTGACGGGCGGATTAGACAGGCTAACTACTTGCTCATTTCTGCTTTCAAAATTTTTCATGGCTAACGCCATTCCTTTTAGCGCATTAAATCCTGACGACTCTCCCCAGCCTAACATTTCATCTAAGGCGCGATCATTTCTCTTGCCGCTGAAGATGCAATCCACGACGCGAATTAAACGTTCATCGGCGAGACCCTGTGCGGCACATTCGATGAGGCAGGCGCTGAGGGTGGTGGTGCGGCGCTTTGATTCTTGTATGAAGAGATCGTTGTGGGCGTAGTGTCCGTAACGATTGAGTGTGAGAAGGAATCCAATGACGACATCATCGCCGGAGGGGGTGAGTCCGGGTCCGAGTCCGAGATTGGAGATGAGGGATTGGAGATTAGAGATTGGAGATTGGAGATTTTCCGATTGCGGATTGCGGAATGGGGATTGCGGAAGGCGTGTTGGGATTTTTGGATTTTTGGATTTTGGATTTTGGGCGTTGGAAGTTGGACGAAGAGTCGCGGCGCGATTGAGAAAATGTTGAAGTGTGGCGATTCGGGTAGGGAGGGAGACGATGTTTGACGGCGCGGGATCGGGTTGCCAAAGGTTGGCGGTATCAAGGCGGATGGCGGCATCCCCGATGAAAAGGTAAGAATCAATAATTTGAACGGTCTGCCCAACATGTGTGAGGGTGTGAGTCGTGTTGAGTGTCAGAGGTCCGCGATGTGATTCAAAGGAGATGAAAAATATTTGTTTAGACGGCGTGTGGAGGAAGATGCCGCGCGAGGTGACGCCGACGACTGACGCCGTAGGGGAGACGCTTATTGCTTTGAGAGCAACGTAGCCTATACTCTCGGTGTTACATAGATGCAGCACTGTGCCAACGTGGCGAGCAGGTGTCATGTGTGTTGTCGAGATGGGGTGATTTGACGACGTTGCTCATTATACCGCTATGAAGGAGGTGAGGCTGAAAAAATTTTCGAGGGAGAGAGTTGGTGTAGTTCTTAGTTCATCAATTTTGGAAAGGATAATGAACCATCATGACTGCTTCAACAGAAGTGAAAAAAGTTAGCGGCTACCTACCCGAAGACACGCCCCCGATTGGCGCGATGCTTAGCCTGGGTTTTCAGCAAGTGCTGACGATGTTCCCGGCAACTGTGTTGTGCGCCATTCTGACCAAGTTTGATGTGGGTGTGACGTTGTTGGGGAGCGGCATCGGCACGATCATCGCGTTGCTGGTGTCGAAGCGAAAGATCCCAATGTATTACGGCTCCAGCTTCAGCTACATCGCGGTATTTGTCACCGTGATGAGCCTCTATGCCAAGGACTGCTTTGCCAGCAAGGCGGCGTATTGTCCTGAGGGTGTGCGTATCGCGCAAGTGGGTATCCTTGGCACAGGCGTGTTTGAAATTTTGATCGGTTTGTTGATCATGAAGATCGGCAAGGCGGCATTAGATAAAGTGTTGCCACCCGTGATCTCCGGCAGTATGGCGATTGTCATTGGTATTGGTCTGGCGGGCGCGGCGTTAGGCATGGCGGGCGCGAACTGGACGATTGCCATTGTGACGTTGCTCCTCACGGTGGTCTTCTCGGTCTATTTGCAGAACCGGGGCTTGCTGGGAATGTTGCCGATTTTGTTGGGCGCGATTGCCGGTTATCTTATATCGATTCCTTTCGGCTTGGTGGATTTTTCCACAGTGACCAGTGCGCCGATCTTCCGCATTCCTGCCATTACTCTGCCGGCGTTTGAGGATCCTCGCGCGTGGGGCGTGGTTATCAGCGTGGCGCTGATCGCTATTGCCACCATCCCCGAAAGCACGGCGCATCTTTACCAGATGAGTCTTTACATTGATCAACTGGCGAAGGATTTGGGACGCGCTCCGTTGGAGATCAAGAATCTCATCGGGCTTAATCTCGTCGCCGATGGCGCGGACGATTTGGTGATGGGCTTGATCGGCGGCACTGCCGGAACGAATTACGGCGAGAATAATAGTTTGATGGCGATCACTCGCAACTACTCGGTGCCGGTGTTGATGGCGGCGGGCGTGATGGCGATTCTGCTTGGCTTCGTTGGAACGTTGGCGGCGCTGGTCGCCTCGATCCCGGTAGCAGTCACGGGCGGTTTGGCGATCTATTTGTTCGGCGTGATCGGGATGCAGGGTATCGCGCTCATTCAATCAGAAAAAGTGAATCTGTTTGAGCCGCGTCAATTGGCGGTGGGCGCGACGATCTTGATCTGCGGCATCGGCGGCAACATGACGTTGAAAGACGGTTTGTTCCCGTTCCTAATCCCGTACGTCTTCCCCGTTGGCGTCCCGGCGATTGTCTTTCTTTGCGGCATTTGCCGGCATTGTGATGAATCTGATCTTCTTAGTTCTGCCGCCCAAGATGTTTGGTGTGGAAGAGAGAGAGAACCTCAATTAGGAATGGGGTGGTTGGGTGGTTGGGTGGTTAGGTTGTTAGGTAGTTACAAGACCCCGAAGGTTTTTAAAACTTCGGGGTCTTGTGTGTTGTTTTGTTGTAAGATTATCCGCAAGGAGACTTTATTCTAATGAAAACACTTGATCTCACCATCCCTCTCGGCATAGGGACGCCGCCGTGGCCCACCTATGAACCTCTGCAAGTGAAATATTTTAAACGCCTCGCGCCCAACGGCGCCAACGGTCAACTGATTACGCACTCCAATCATCTTGGCACGCATATTGACGGCGAGATTCATTTTCACACGCCGGGCAAAGACATTGCTTCGTTGAGCATGGATTATTTGGTTCACGAAGGCGCGATTGTTGATTTGAGCGATGTGTGCGGCGACTATGATGTGTATACGAGCAAGATGATCGAAGAACGAGTCGAAGTGAAAGAGGGCGACATCTTGATCATTCACACCGGCTATCATCACTTCGGTTGGGATCAACCAACCGCCGATGAGATTCGATATATGGTGAA
>JACRLA010000388.1 GCA_016215145.1 Chloroflexota bacterium | reverse complement strand
TGGCATCGCACGAATTCCGCACGCCGCTCAGCGTTATTCTCTCGGCCGCCGAACTGCTCGAAAACTATGGTGACGAATGGGACCGTCCGCGCAAAGAAAAACATTATCGGCGGATTGAAGCCGGTGTGCAGCAGATGACGCAAATGCTTAATGATGTGTTGCTCATCGGCAAAGCCGAAGCGGGCAAGATCGCCTTTGCGCCCAAGCCGCTCAACCTCACCCAACTCTGCCGCGCCATCGCCGACGAGATGCGCGCCAGCGTGGGCGCTGAACACACCTTGCAACTCCAACTCGCCGACCAGTGCGCCGATGCGCGTAGCGACGAAAAATTGTTGCGCCAGATTTTGCTCAACTTATTATCCAACGCTTTCAAGTATTCGCCTAAAGGCAGCACAGTGAAGTTCGATCTCGCTTGTCACGATCATCTTGCCACCTTCGTGATTCAAGATCGGGGCATCGGCATCCCCGCGCCCGATCAAGCGCGGTTGTTCGATACGTTCCATCGCGCCAAGAATGTCGGCAACATCCCCGGCACTGGCTTGGGGTTGGCGATTGTCAAAACATCGGTCGAGCTGCACGGCGGCACGATCCAATTTGAGAGTCAAGCAGGCGGCACAAAATTTGTGGTGGCGATTCCTGTTTCTAAAAAATAATTTGTCATGAAAACTATTCTTGTTATCGAAGACGAAGACCTCATCCGCCTCAACCTCATGGATTTGTTGGACGCGGAAAACTACAACGTGATCAGCGCAACGGATGGCGCACAAGGTGTGCAGCTCGCCCGCGATCATCACCCTGACTTGATCGTGTGCGACATTATGATGCCCGAACTCGACGGCTACGGCGTGTTAGCCGAATTGCGCGGGGATGCCGCCACTGCCTCCATCCCCTTTATCTTCCTCAGCGCCCGTGCCGAACAGGCAGATCGACAGCGCGGCATAGAACTCGGCGCAGACGACTACCTTACCAAACCGTTCACGCGGCGTGAACTGCTCGATGCAATTCAAAGCTGCTTTGCTAAACAAGATGCGGTTTGATGTTTTGCAGTGGCGGGGGAAGAAACCCGTTTTCTCGGAGAAAACAGGTTTCTTCGACAGACAGCGAGTGATAGCTATTGAATATATGAAAACAAAACTTACCAAACTTTTCGTGGAATTTTTTGAGAGTGAACAAGCATCGGGAGTTATCTTGATCCTCTGCACAATCACTTCAATCCTTATTGCCAATTCCTATTTCGGCAAGGGCTACGCGGATTTTTGGCATACCAAAGTGGGCTTTGAATTGGGCGGCATTGTTTTACAGTACAGTGTCGAGCATTGGATCAACGATGGCTTGATGACAATTTTTTTCCTGCTCATTGGACTTGAAATTGAAAGAGAACTTTATGTCGGGGAACTATCCGATCTAAAAAATGCCACGTTGCCTGTTTTTGCCGCCATTGGCGGCATGGTAACGCCCGCCCTACTTCACTTCCTTTTCAATCGAGGAACTGAAACACAAGCCGGTGCCGGTATTCCCATGGCAACAGATATTGCCTTTGCGCTTGGAGTGCTTGCGCTCTTAGGGAGTAGAGTTCCAGTATCACTGAAAATTTTTCTGACCGCCCTCGCCATCATAGACGACTTGGGCGCCATCGCCATGATCGCCCTGTTCTATGTCGGCGATTTCTCACTTCTCTATCTTGTGTTGGCTTTAGGGGTGTTTGCAGGATTGTTCGTATTAAATCGTCTCGGTATACATTGGCTGCCTCTTTACCTCATCCCCGGAATCATTATATGGTACTTCATGCTCAAATCGGGTATTCACGCCACCATCGCTGGCGTTCTTCTTGCCTTCGTCATTCCGTTTGCGCGCGGCGATGAAAAATCACCCTCATACAAATTACAACATTTTTTGCACAGACCCGCAGCCTTTATCATCATGCCGCTTTTTGCGCTGGCGAATACTGGCATCGCCCTAACAGGAAATTGGATGGAAGGCTTGATCACCTCAAACGGATTAGGAATTTTCGCTGGCTTGTTGGTTGGCAAACCGCTCGGCATCGCCCTCTTTAGTTTTTTAGCAATCAAAATTGGCTGGTCTCAATTGCCAAACGCCGTATCTTGGAAACATATCATCGGCGCTGGTTTTCTGGGTGGCATCGGGTTTACGATGTCCATCTTCATTACGTTGTTGGCGTTCGGCAATCCCGAAATCGCCCAAAGTTCAAAGATCAGCATTTTACTCAGTTCACTTGTGGCGGGTGCTGTTGGTTTTCTAATTTTGAACAGAGAGACCGCCGAGTCGAAAGTTGACTCATCGAAACCATTAGCATAACGGGGGCACCAACCTTTTCGTTAAGCTAACCTCAAGGCAACCTCTAGCTAAACTTCAACTCGCTCACTGCCTTTGCCTGTATTGTGTTTTTATACAAGGAGAACACACTATGGCAGATTTATTTGGCATCATCAATATCTGGAAAACTATCACTGAATTTGATCTCGCGTCGTTGAAGGCTGAGGCGGAGAAAGAGGTGGCTATCGCCATCGTCGGTGACACCGACTCCACGCGGCGGGCATTGGTCACGCAATTGCAACATGATCCCCAACGCGATGACGTGAAGATCGAAGGACTCTTTCTCGACGAGTCGCAGATCGCCGCAGCAGAATTAATCATTCTCATCGTGGATGCGCAACAAAACGATCTCAGCCGCGAACAAGCGCAAACAAAACAATGGCTCGCTGACGGCAAAAATGTAGTCGTGCTACAAAATCATCCCGACGCGCAATGCCGCCCCGAACGTTTTACGTGGTGGAGTTGGGGAAAAGCTAAAGTGGTGCAAGGCGTAGTGACCGACACCGATTGTTTGCGCGGCGAGTTTGGACAAGCGTTGTTAGAAGCGCTGCCCGCAGAACGTCATCTGGCGTTGGGGCGCTTCGTCCCGTTCTTTCGCGGGCTGTTAGCGAAAAAATTAATTGACGACACCGCGCGAGGAAATGCCAGTTACGCTTTCAGCAGTGGCTTAGCCGAGATCGTGCCGATTCTAAATGTGCCGTTTGGCGTGGCAGACATGATCGTGTTGACCAAGTCGCAAGCGTTGTTGGTTTATAAATTGGGTTTGCTCGTCGGCTACTCAACGCGCTGGCGAGATTACCTGCGCGAATTTGGCAGTGTGATCGGCGGTGGGTTTTTATGGCGGCAATTAGCGACCGGCGTGTTAGGTTTGATTCCGATATGGGGCATTATTCCGAAGGTGGCGATAGCATATGCCGGAACATATGTCACTGGGGAGATGGTCTGGCAGTGGTATCTTACTGGACGACATCTTACCTCTGAAGCGTTGAAAGATATTTATCAACAGGCGTTAGTACGTGGGAGATCGTTCGGGCAATAGCTAACTCCAGCGCGTGAAGTGGCTTAAGCAGAAATCGAGATAGTGAGAATGCCATCTGTCTTTGGTTTATAAAATTTTCCGTAAATACTCAGCCCCTTCGTCATCGCGAGCGCACTTCGCGGAGCGGTAAACAATCTCAGTCATGTTTTCGCAATGACGCCTGAGCCTTTGCGTTTCTATTTGAATGCTTCAAACGCGGTTACAAGATCACTTTCCTGCACAAAGCCTAACCACTCCTTCACTATTTTGCCATTGGCGTCAAGCAAAAAGAAATGCGGTTGCACACGGTACCCCAACGCTTGTTTGAAACTTCTGGTGTTAGGATCGTCAATGTCGAGATAAGTAAACTGAATTTTGTCTTTGTACTTTGCTTGTAACCCATGAACTATGGGTATCAATGATTTGCAAGCGCTTCACCAAAAGGCAAAGAATTCCACTAACTGCGGTTTGCCTGCATTGAGTTTCACATTTTTAGGATTGCTCGGTGTGAACTCTTTGCTGATCAGTTTCGTTGGTTGACTCACTGCCGATGCTTGGGGATTGACGGCAAGCGCAGGCAGAGTCGGTGTGGGCGTTGAACACGCCGCGATCAGCATCGTAGCAATTAAGATTACAAAAACTGTTTTCTTCATTTGTCTCACCTTCTCAAATCAACTATCACCCCACCCCGATTCGCCGACTCGAGCAGCTCAAGTGCGCCAAGTAT